>NZ_CABTJS010000142.1:0-26972 GCF_902485085.1 uncultured Kluyvera sp. | reverse complement strand
CGCTTGCTTACTATGACCGGAAAAGCCGTAGTATTATCCGGATAGACTAGGAAAGTGTTACCTATGTTCCCGGTCTGAAGTGTTACCTATGTATCCGGTCGTACAGAAGCGCCGCCGGGTTCGGCTCAGTGCCTCCCCGGAGTCGGCGTAAACGCCTCGTCCGGGCTACGAGGTGAACGTTATCTGAAGTTCTGGCTCTTATCGCCGGTCATGTTATACAGCTCAAACTTGCGTCCCAGCATTTGACCGCCATCGCGCGTCAGCGGCGTCCAGCCAACAACCGCGCGGCTGCGGGTTGGGCCGGAGGTGAAGAGATCCATCGGGATATTCACATAGACCCCTTTGGTGAACTCCCCTTCGCCATACTCGTCCGCTGAGACGTTGGTAATGGTGGCGTATGCGCCGACCACAATGCCGCTATCGAAGTGTTTCGAGATATCCAGCGTGCCGCCTTTATCTCCCGCCAGATACTGCCCGACGCTCGCTTTCACCAGCACATCCTGAGCAAACGACGGCGTCCAGTAGGCGGTGAGGTGCCCGGTCTTCACGCTGTAGTCGGTAAACTTCATCATGTCCTGCGCGCTGCGCCAGTCACGCTGCTTCACGTAGTTGGCGTTCAGACCGAAGGCCCAGTTACTGTCCACCGGGCGATAGAGCACTTCCGCCCCTGCGCCGCCATACATGGTTTCCAGATAGCCGCCGTAGACCTGACCGTAGAAATCATTGCCCAGATACTGGAAGTAGTTGGCCTGCAGGTTATTCACGTAAACATCGTTCTGCACATATTCACGGATATGCGTACGAACGCGCGGCAAGGTTGAGTCCTTCGGTGGGTTGGTGTAGTTAAATTTATCGTAGTTGTTTGCAACGTTGGCAAACAGGCTGCCGCTGGTCAGCAGGTGATCGGTCACCCACCAGTCCGCCGAGCCCATTACCCCCACCTGGTACATATAGAAGCTTTCCGCCCCACCGATAGACTGGCTAAGCACCGGGTCGATATGGAAATCAAAGCGCGATTTGTCGATATACCAGCCTTGCTCGGTTTTATCCGGCACGATCGGCGCGACGCGTTTTTGCACCAGCGGCGTCTCCTGCCCCAGCGGCTCCCCGGCGAGATGCCGTTGCAGGCTCGCCACATCGGTTTCCGTGGTCACTTCCGGCAGATTCAGCCGCGTCTCGGTAATGCGGATCGTGCGGATCCCTTCCGGAAGATCGTTGGCGATGATCCGATTGGCGCGTTCGATCCCTTCACGCGAATCACGATACTTCACCTGCTCGCCGGTGACGTACAGCGTGTCGCCCTGCACCTGAATATTCGGCGCCGCAAAGCCCGCATTGTACTTAAGCTGGGTCAGTTGGTTCGCCACTACCGAATGCTGGAGGATAGGATCCTGCGGCTGAGGTCGATAGGTCGGGCGCGCGTTGTCGTTATAGGACGGACGCAGATCGTTAAAGTTGGTGCGCAGGGTAAAGCCGAACATCACCGTATTGCCACGCTCGTAGCTGAGGTTCACATCGGCCCAGTCGGTAACGCGATAAATAGCGCCGACGTTAATTTTGCTCTTCTGATCGAGCTTGCCAGCAAAGTCCTGCTGGTAGTTGTTACCTTCATACTCCAGCTTCAGGCGCAGCGGCTGCCACGGCGTCTGGTACTCAATACCGCCAAAGTAAGCCGCCGGGCCATGGAACATCTGGCTGCCATCAACCGAGCCCGCTTTACGATAGCTATTATCGCGGTAGCAGTATTTGTCGCTGTAGGAGCAGAACGGGTTGGTGGCGTTACCGCTGGTGCCGAGATAGCCCCAGCCTAAGCCGAGAGTAAAGTCGAACGGCCCCCAGGCTTTGCTGGCAACAATATATTCCGAGTCAAACAGGCCGGTACCGCCGATGTCGCGCGCGCCGACCGCCACCTGCGGCATCCAGTAGCTCTCTTCCCACAGGCGCAGCTTCACGTCGAAGGCTTTATCTTTGTAGGTTTGCGAGCCGGAGAAGGCATCCACGCTGCTGTATTGTTTGGTACGCACGTCGGTATAGCGCAGCGTGGTTTCGAGCCACGGGAAAAGCTGGGCGGAGGCGGAGTAATAGCGGTACTGATCGTTATCGCGATAGTTCAGGCTGAACTCGCCGTCGCGCGCCATGCGCGCCGTTGGGGTTTGCAGCAGGCCTACGCCGCCAAAGTCTGACTGCGAGGGGCCGATAGGGGCGGGAAACGTTTCCGCATGGCACGCCGCGCTAACCGACAGGGCCAGCAGGCTGTAAAGACAGGCTTTTTTCATTATTCAGGTCTCCGCTGCGACAGGGAGCGAAGGATTTCAGCGTTCAGCGCTTCGTATTTTTTCGTCCACAGTGAGTCGGCAAAGCCGACAAACAGAATGCTGCCGGGCATCGGTTCAACGTGCCGCTTATTCCAGTACGCCACCGGCGCTTTTTGCGTGTGCCCGTCCGGGTAAATCACCCAGGCGTAGCTACGATCCGCGCCGCTGAGCAGGCTGATATCATCGAGGTAGCTGGCCGCGTCGCGTCCCGGCGTGAAAGGGATTTTTCCCGGTTTATCCACCAGACCAATCAGCGTGATGGTGGAAGGTTCACGCCCCAGCCACAGGGTGTAATGGCCTTCGAGCGGCGGGTTATTCTTGCTGCGGACCCGCACGGTGTCAGGGTCCAGCGGCACCAATAAGCGCCCGGTCACCGGGATGGCCTGCAGTTGGTTGCGCAGGGCATTAATCGCCCCCGCCTCGCTACCGCCCTCATCCGCCGCAAGCGCGGCCAGTTCTGCCAGCAGCGCCTGATGTTCACGCTCGGCTTGAGCGGCGGCCAGCGGAGAGGTGATCGCCGCGCCGGGCCACCAGCTTCCCGCCAGCCTCGGTTGCCCAACCAGGTCGGCCAATCGTTCGGCGTGGGTTAAAGTCAGCGGCTTTTCAACGCCCGCCATATGAACCTCGACGGTACCTGCCGCCTGGGCGGCAAAGGAGATAGCGCTTAGCATGGCGGCGATAATTAACGGTTTTTTCATGATTTCGCCGCCTTGATAAGCATGGTTTTTACCGGGAAGGTTCCTGCGCCGAGATATTGTTCTGACTGGCGAATTTGCCCTTCGCTGTCGACCCAGTAGCGGTTGCGCCAGCTCGCTTCAGAGGTAGTCACCTCCTCTTCCAGCACGCGTACGGCGGTGTCCTGGCCCGACATGGTCAGCGTATCGTTGCCGTCCCAGTGGAAGGTGGACGTGGCGGTGGCATAGCGCACCTGCTGGTGCTCGGTCCAGCCCATGGTCCGCGTCCAGCGCGCGCCGTCAGTTATCTGGTTCGGGCGGGCCAGCGGGTCGTTGTCGAGGTTATTCACCGTGAGCAGGTTGTCGCCCGCCAGCTTGGTTTTTACCAGGCGTCCATGCTGTGTCACCAGCATTGCCCGGTCCTGCGTCAGCCATTTCTGCTGACCTTCTTCGGAATACGCCAGCACCACGAAGATCTGCGGTCCGCCGTTAAGCTGCATATATTGGCTGGCGTATGGCATGGTCTGGATTTCGTCGTCGGTAAGCTGTACGCCCGACTCACCAGATACGCTTTGCCAAAGCGATTTACCCAGTCCCTTGGTGCTGGGTGAACACGCCTGAAGCAACAGGCAAATAAGGGGAATAACAAGTCGCTTCACGACGCTTCTCCAGGGGCAAAATAACCACACCGAAGTGTGGTTAGGATTAACGTACCGTTTTTATTGAGTACGGGTGGTCGTTGTCGTACTGGTCGTGGTGGTGGTCCCGGTGTTGGAACCATCACCGCCAGCCGCTGCCAGCGCCATACCGACCGCAGAACCTACGGTGCTGGCGCTGGTGGCGGTTGAACTCCCGGCCGACACTGACGTTGCTGCTGCACCAGCCGCTTCACCTGTTTCAATAGGTGCCGCGCTGGCGCTTGCCGCAGCAAACGCCGATATGGCAAAAATGCCATAGAGGATTTTCTTCATACGTATTCCCTTCATTAGATGAATGGATATGTACCTGAGAATATTCAGGCGTCATCGAGTATACACAACCAAATGAACGGAATTCGGTGATGGGAAATAGGGGAAGGTTTTTTCGGAAAATATGAAAATGAAAGATAAGAAAATAAAATATCAATAAATAACAGCGTGTTAATTATTGATTTAAGAATGACAATATACGGTTAATCCGAAACATACATCTGGGATAGGTGATATTTAGGATTATGCTCAATATCAATATAATTCAGAAAATGAAGATATACGGAATTATCTGACAAAAAAATGCCGGCATTACGCCGGCATTGAGAATATATAACCTTACGCGCGCCAGGATTTATAACGGTTGATCAGACCGTTGGTGGAGCTATCGTGGCTGTCGATGGCTTTATCATCGTTCAACTCAGGCAGGATGCGGTTAGCCAGCTGTTTACCCAGCTCTACGCCCCATTGGTCGAAGGTGAAGATGTTCAGGATAGCGCCCTGAGTGAAGATTTTGTGCTCGTACAGGGCAATCAGCGCACCCAGGCTGTACGGGGTAATTTCGCGCAGCAGGATGGAGTTGGTTGGGCGGTTGCCTTCGAACACTTTGAACGGCACCACGTAGTCCAGGGTTGCTGGGTCTTTACCCTGGTCACGGTATTCCTGCTCAACCACTTCGCGAGATTTACCAAACGCCAGCGCTTCGGTCTGGGCGAAGAAGTTAGACAGCAGCTTAGGATGATGGTCGGTCAGCGGGTTGTGGGTGATGGCCGGGGCGATGAAATCGCACGGAACGATTTTGGTACCCTGGTGAATCAGCTGATAGAACGCGTGCTGGCCGTTGGTGCCCGGCTCGCCCCAGATGATTGGGCCAGTCTGGTGTTCAACCTTGTTGCCGTTACGATCAACGTACTTACCGTTGGACTCCATGTTACCCTGCTGGAAGTACGCGGCAAAGCGGTGCATGTACTGGTCGTACGGCAGAATCGCTTCAGTTTCGGTACCGTAAAAATTGTTGTACCAGATGCCGATCAGCGCCAGCAGTACCGGCAGGTTTTTCTCCGCAGGCGTGGTGGAGAAGTGCTTGTCCATCGCGTGCGCGCCAGAGAGCAGCTCAACGAAGTTGTCGTAACCCACGGACAGAATGATAGACAGACCAATCGCGGACCACAGAGAGTAGCGGCCGCCAACCCAGTCCCAGAACTCGAACATGTTGGCCGTATCGATACCAAATTCAGACACCGCTTTACCGTTGGTAGACAGCGCCGCGAAGTGTTTTGCCACGTGCTTCTGGTCGCCCGCGCTTGCCAGGAACCAGTCGCGCGCGCTGTGGGCGTTGGTCATGGTTTCCTGAGTGGTGAAGGTTTTAGACGCCACCAGGAACAGCGTGGTTTCCGGATTCAGGTTTTTCAGCGCTTCGGCGATGTGGGTGCCATCGACGTTAGAGACGAAGTGCATGTTCAGGTGATTTTTGTACGGGCGCAGCGCTTCCGTCACCATGAATGGGCCGAGGTCGGAGCCACCGATACCGATGTTCACCACGTCAGTGATGGATTTGCCGGTATAGCCTTTCCACTGACCGGAGATGATCGCTTCAGAGAAGGCTTTCATCTTCTCCAGCACCGCGTTCACTTCCGGCATCACGTCTTTGCCATCAACGATAATTGGGGTATTGCTACGGTTACGCAGCGCCACGTGCAGCACGGCACGGTCTTCGGTGCGGTTGATTTTCTCGCCGGAGAACATGGACTTAATCGCACCGCTCAGATCGGTCTCTTTGGCCAGATCGAGCAGTTTTGCCAGGGTCTCTTCGGTAATACGGTTTTTGGAGAAATCGACCAGCATCTGATCGTCGAAGGTCGCGGAAAACTTGCTGAAACGGTCGCTATCTTTAGCGAACAGTTCCGCAATGGTCACGTCCTTCATGACATCGAAGTGTTTCTGTAGTGCCTGCCACGCAGCGGTCTGCGTTGGGTTGATGTTTTTCATTAGCAATACCCTTCTGATTTAAGAATCAAACTGCCTCGATTGTAGCGCCTGTCACAAAAAATTGTGATGGTTTTAATGTTATCCCCCCTAAGGCTGACAAAATCGCGCAGAAAACAGACAAAAGTATAGTCTTTATAAGCCCCGTTTCTGTGGGGCTCGCCTGCATGAAAAATCCGCATAACCCCAGCGTTGACAAGGTACCCGCTAACCCTTTATTTATAAACGTACTACCTGCGCATGCGCAGGCCAGAAGAGGCGCGTTGCCCAGGTAAAGGGTGTGGGAGGAACCAATCCTGTGAAAACACCTGAGGGGGAGCAACGCCGAGATGCGTGAACAACAGGTTGCGTTCACCATCGGCTGCAGGGGCTGAATCCCCTGGGTTGTCACCAGAAACGTTCGCAGTCGGGCGTTTCGCAAGTGGTGGAGCACTTCTGGGTGAAATCGTAGTTGTTTATCGCTCTGCGCCCACCCGTCTTTCGCTCTTCCCTTGTGCCAAGGCTGAATAATTTGGTCCGGTTTATCTGAACCTGACCTCCCCTGACACGAGGTTATTATGACAGCATTAGTCGTCGCCAAATTTGGTGGCACCAGCGTGGCCGATTTTGACGCCATGAACCGTAGCGCCGATGTGGTGCTCTCCGACGCCAACGTACGCGTGGTTGTGCTGTCTGCTTCGGCGGGCGTCACCAACCTGCTGGTTGCCCTGGCCGAAGGGCTGGAGCCAGCTGAGCGCCAGGCCAAACTGGAAGCCATTCGCGCCATTCAGTACGCCGTACTTGAACGTCTGGCAAACCCTGCCGTTATCCGCGATGAAATTGAACGCCTGCTGGAAAACCTCGGCACGCTGGCGGAAGCCGCTTCCCTGGCAACGTCAACCGCCCTGACCGACGAACTGGTCAGCCACGGCGAACTGATGTCTACCCTGCTATTTGTTGAAATCCTGCGTGAACGTCACGTGCAGGCGCAGTGGTTTGACGTGCGCAAAGTGATGCGCACCAGCGACCGCTTTGGCCGCGCCGAGCCGGACGTTACCGCACTGGCTGAACTGGCAACCCAGCAACTGGCTCCGCGCCTCGACGAAGGTCTGGTGATCACCCAGGGCTTCATCGGCAGCGAAAGCAAAGGCCGCACCACGACGCTTGGTCGTGGCGGCAGCGACTACACCGCCGCGCTGCTGGGCGAAGCGCTGCATGCGACGCGTGTCGATATCTGGACTGACGTTCCAGGTATCTACACCACCGACCCGCGCGTGGTTCCAGCGGCAAAACGTATTGATGAAATCGCCTTTGAAGAGGCCGCCGAGCTGGCGACCTTTGGCGCGAAAGTCCTTCACCCGGCGACCCTGCTGCCCGCCGTTCGCAGCGATATTCCGGTGTTCGTCGGCTCCAGCAAAGATCCGAAAGCCGGCGGCACGATGGTGTGCAATAAAACCGCCAACCCACCTTTATTCCGCGCGCTGGCACTGCGTCGTAAGCAGACTCTGCTGACCCTGCACAGCCTGAACATGCTGCACTCCCGCGGTTTCCTGGCGGAAGTGTTCGGCATTCTGGCGCGCCACAGCATCTCTGTAGACCTGATCACCACCTCTGAAGTTAGCGTCGCGTTAACGCTGGATACCACCGGTTCAACCTCTACCGGCGATACCCTGCTAACGCAGTCGCTGCTGATGGAATTGTCGGCGCTGTGCCGCGTAGAAGTAGAAGAGAACCTGGCGCTGGTGGCGTTGATTGGTAATAACCTGTCGAAAGCCTGCGGCGTGGGCAAAGAGGTGTTTGGCGTGCTTGAGCCGTTCAACATCCGCATGATTTGCTACGGTGCGTCCAGCTATAACCTGTGCTTCCTGGTGCCGGGAGCGGAAGCCGAGCAGGTGGTGCAGAAACTTCATCATAATTTGTTTGAATAATATTCCACCACGCGATAAACAATAACTATAGCCGGGCTTGAACCCGGCTTTTTTCTATAAAAACACAACACAACACCAATATATTGCAAGGAATACAACATGCTCGCCGTTATCACCCGGCTGTTCCCGTTATGGGCGCTGCTGCTCTCTGTTATTGCCTACTTCTCTCCCACCACCTTCACGCCTATCGGGCCGCTGGTTCCCTCGCTGCTGATGCTGATTATGTTCGGCATGGGCGTGCATCTTAAGGTGGACGATTTTAAGCGCGTACTGTCGCGCCCTGCGCCGGTGGCGGCGGGGATTTTCCTGCACTACCTCGTGATGCCGCTTGCCGCCTGGCTGCTGGCGCTGGCTTTCCATATGCCGCCGGAGCTGTCCGCCGGCATGGTATTGGTTGGCAGCGTGGCTAGTGGTACAGCCTCGAACGTGATGATCTTTCTGGCAAAGGGCGACGTGGCGCTGTCGGTCACTATCTCGTCCGTCTCCACGCTGGTTGGCGTGGTCGCCACGCCGCTGCTGACACGCCTGTACGTTGACGCACATATTCAGGTCGACGTGATGGGCATGCTGCTCAGCATCCTGCAAATTGTGGTTATCCCGATTGCCATGGGCCTGGTTATCCACCACCTGTTTCCACGCGTGGTGAAAGCGGTGGAGCCTTATCTGCCGGCGTTTTCGATGATCTGTATTCTGGCGATTATCAGCGCGGTGGTTGCTGGTTCAGCGTCGCATATCGCTTCCGTGGGCTTTATGGTGATTATCGCCGTCATTCTGCACAATACCATCGGCCTGCTCGGTGGTTACTGGGGCGGTCGTCTGTTTGGCTTTGATGAGTCGACCTGCCGCACGCTGGCGATTGAGGTCGGCATGCAGAACTCCGGGCTTGCCGCGGCGCTGGGGAAAATCTACTTCGGGCCGCTGGCCGCGCTGCCGGGCGCGCTGTTCTCCGTATGGCATAACCTGTCTGGGTCGCTGCTGGCGGGGTACTGGTCAGGGAAGCCTATCGAGCAGAAAAAGCAAAAATAACCCCGTAGCCCGGCCAGGCAAAGCGCCGCCGGGATAGCTCAAAGCCGCCCCGGCGGCGCTTTGCTTGGCCGGGCTACAAAGATATCTCCCTTTGCCGTACACTGGGTTAACTATCCGATTGAGGGCAACCCTTATGGCACTCCCCCGCATTACGCAAAAAGAGATGACCGAGCGCGAGCAGCGTGAACTGAAAACCCTGCTCGACCGCGCGCGCATTGCGCATGGCCGTCCGCTGACCAACGCGGAAACCAATAGCGTGAAAAAGGAGTACATCGATAAGCTGATGGTTCAGCGCGAAGCCGAAGCGAAGAAAGCCCGCCAGGTAAAAAAACAGCAGGCTTATAAACCGGATACCGAGAGTTCGTTTTCATGGTCGGCGAGTACGCCGACGCGCGGCAGGCGTTAACGGCCTTTCTTTTTACGTCCCGGCGCGGTGAAGCGTTTACCGTTACCCGCCGGGCGTGCTGGTTTCTCGCTGGTTTTTTCCATCTTCACGACCGGGCGCTTGATACCGGTGGTTTTCGGCTTGGCCTTCACCTTCGGTTTCGCTTCGGAGGAAGAGTTTTCAATCAGCTTGAACAAATCCACCAGCTCGTCGTCGGTCAGGTCGCGCCACTCACCCAGCGGAATACCCGTCAGGCTGACGTTCATAATGCGCGTACGCTCAAGCTTGGTGACTTCGAAACCAAAGTGCTCGCACATGCGGCGAATCTGACGGTTTAAGCCCTGCACCAGGGTAATACGGAAGACGAACGGCGCCTCTTTCTTCACCTTACACTTCTTCGTCACCGTACCCAGAATCGGTACGCCCGCACCCATTCCACGAATAAATTCATCGGTGACCGGCTTATCGACGGTGACCAGATACTCTTTCTCGTGGTCGTTGCCGGCACGCAGGATCTTGTTCACCAGGTCGCCGTGGTTGGTGAGGAAAATCAGCCCCTGGGAGTCTTTATCCAGACGGCCAATCGGGAAGATACGCTTGCTGTGGTTAACGAAATCCACAATGTTGTCGCGCTCGCCGTCTTCGGTGGTACTGACGATACCGACGGGTTTGTTCAGCGCAATCAGCACCAGATCATCCGCTTCCCGCGGCTCAATCAATCGACCATTGACCTTCACAACGTCGCCCGGCACAACCTGATCGCCAATCGTCGCGCGCTTGCCGTTGATAAAGACGTTGCCTTGTTCGATAAAGCGATCCGCTTCGCGACGCGAGCAGATGCCGCTTTCGCTGATGTATTTATTTAATCGGGTGGATGAGTCTGGCAGCATAAATTCTCCTGTAAAAGCGAAATATACCCTACCTTCCGGGTGAGAAAAAATAGTCCGCGACAAATCATTGTTTTCATCACATCGATTTTGCACATAAGTGCGCCCCCTCGGCTGACAGCTTTTCCGCAAATACGCTTGAACTCCCGACGTGACGGCGCTATACCAGATCGAGAACCCGTTTTTACGTTTTGCACATATGTGCAGGAGCCAGCCACTTCGATGGAAAATAGCGACGATATCCGCCTGATCGTGAAAATTGCCCAGCTTTACTACGAGCAGGAGATGACGCAGGCGCAAATCGCCCACGAACTGGGGATTTACCGCACCACCATTAGCCGCCTGCTCAAACGCGGGCGTGAGCTTGGCGTGGTGACCATCGCTATCAACTATGACTACAACGATAGTCTGTGGCTGGAAGAACGACTGAAACAGAAATTTGGCCTGAAAGAGGCCGTTGTCGCACCGCAGGAGAGCGAGGCGGGAGCCTATGGCGCGCAGCTGTTTGAGCGTCTGCTGTCGCCGAACGCCGTCATTGGGTTCGGCTGGGGGCGTGCGGTCAGCGCGCTGGTCGAAGCATTGCCGCAGTCCAGCCAGCCTCGCCCGCTGGTGTGCGTGCCTATCGTTGGCGGGCCGTCGGGTAAGCTTCCGAGCCGCTATCACGTCAATACCCTGACCTACAGCGCCGCCACGCGGCTCAAAGGCGAGTCGTATCTCGCTGATTTTCCGGCCCTGCTGGATAACCCGCTGATTCGCCAGGGCATCATGCAATCTCCTCATTTTCAGACGCTGGCCGAATACTGGCAGCGGCTGGACATCGCCGTGGTGGGCATTGGTTCACCCGCCATTCGCCATGCCGCCAACTGGCAGGCGTTTTACGGCAATGCGCAGAGCGATGAGCTGGAGGCGCTTCAGGTGGCTGGAGATATCTGCTCGCGCTTTTTTGCCGATAACGGCATGCCCGTTGCCACCGCAATGCAGGACAAAACGCTTTCCATTGAGCTCAAGACCTTAAAGCAGGCCCGCTATGTCATCGGTCTGGCGAGCGGTGAAGAGAAGTACGCCGCCCTCCTTGGCGCGCTGCGCGGGCAGCATATCAACGCGCTGGTCACCGACCGTGCCACCGCAGAATATTTAGTGCAGTAAGACTTTGACGAGGACATGACCATGATTAACCGTGATACCCAGCTGTGCATGTCGCTTGCCGGCCGCCCCGGCAACTTTGGCACGCGCTTTCATAACTATCTGTATGAAAAACTGGGGCTGAATTTTATCTATAAAGCCTTTACCACGCAGGACATTGAGGCGGCGGTGAAAGGCGTTCGCGCGCTAGGCATCCGCGGCTGTGCAGTATCGATGCCGTTTAAAGAGAGCTGCATGACGTTTCTGGATGCTATCGATCCGTCAGCCAGGGTCATCGACTCCGTCAACACCATCGTTAATGACAACGGTCACCTGACCGGGTTTAACACCGATTACATCGCGGTAAAAAGCCTGATTGCCAGCCACCAGCTCGATACCTCTGCCCGCGTGATGATTCAGGGCAGCGGCGGGATGGGGAAGGCCGTCATTGCCGCCTTCCGCGACGCGGGCTTTAGCGACGTCATTATCGCCGCTCGCAATGAAGCCAACGGCACCGCGCTGGCAAAACAGTACGGATTGCAGTGGCAGGCGCAGCCGGAAGCTGACGATATTGATATTCTGGTCAACGTCACGCCTATCGGCATGGCGGGCGGCAAAGAGAGCGAGCAACTCGCCTTTAACGAAACGATGGTGGCACGCGCCAGCGTGGTCTTCGACGTCGTGGCCCTACCGCCGGAAACACCGGTGATTCAGCTCGCTCAACGTTTGGGGAAAAAGACTATCAGCGGCGCCGAAGTGATTGCCCTGCAGGCGGTGGAGCAGTTTGTTATGTACACCGGCGTGCGGCCGGACGATGCGCTGGTTGCTGAGGCAGCGGCGTTTGCCAGAGCGGGGTAAGCGCTCCCTTTTTCGCGCGTCTTAACGGCGCGCTAATAACCGCTGAGGATAAAATCTACCGCATTTCGTAGCGCAACGCGTTCGCGACGGGGTGCTGCAGATTGATTAAAAAGGGATAGGCCTGTTTCCCTTTTCCCTGATTTTCATAGGCGCAGTACTGATCCATCAGAATGGCCTTTGAAAGTCGCTGAACGAGCCATGCTCATCCACCCATTGGTTAACGGACTCAATCGCTTTTTTATTCTCCCGTAGCCATGCTTCTCGATGACTTTCGCGAAACTTTTCCTGCAAGGCTTCCGTTAATACTGCAGACAAATTGATTTTCAGCTTACGCGCCTCCTCCAGAATTTCAGGTGCCAGAGAGACGTTGACGGATTTTTTCACACCAGATGTCGTGCGCATAATAACCCCCATTGTAATGCGCATAATTTGTCTAAGATTAGCGTAATAAGCGAGCATTTTCTATTCCTTACACGGTTAGCATCCTGGGTTGAAAATAAACACCGGAACACCATCTGTCATGCCACACTTATCGTTCCTGCGAGCCTTCTTCCAGACTATCGACTGCAACATCGTGAACTACATCAGTAAGCCACCCGACGTAGGGTGATAACATGCTGCCCTGCTCGATAATTTTCTGATTAATAGGAGAAATGATGGACTTACTTCTGCTGAGTAACTCGACGCTGCCGGGTAAAGCCTGGCTGGAACACGCGCTGCCGCTGATTGCCGGTCAACTGAACGGCCGCCGTCGCACGGTGTTTCTGCCGTTTGCAGGTGTCACGCAGACCTGGGACGAATACACGGCAAAAACTGCCGCCGTTCTGGCACCGCTGGGCGTCACTGTCACCGGTATCCATAGCGTGGCAGACCCTATCTCCGCAATTGAAAACGCCGAGCTGATTATCGTCGGCGGTGGCAACACCTTCCAACTGCTGAAAGAGAGTCGCGAGCGCGGGTTGCTGGCACCGATTGTCGACGTGGTGAAGCGCGGCGCGCTGTACGTAGGCTGGAGCGCGGGCGCAAACCTCGCCTGCCAGACCATTCGTACCACCAACGATATGCCGATTGTCGACCCGAAAGGCTTTGATGCGCTGGGGCTGTTCCCGCTGCAGATTAACCCACACTTCACTAACGCGCTGCCGGAAGGCCATAAAGGCGAAACCCGTGAGCAGCGTATTCGCGAACTGCTGGTCGTGGCGCCGGAATTAACGGTGATTGGTCTGCCGGAAGGTAACTGGATTCAGGTGGCTAATGGTGAGGCAACCCTTGGCGGGCCGCGTACCACCTATGTGTTCAGAGCAGGCGAAGAAGCGGTGGCGCTGGAGGAAGGGCATCGCTTTTGAGCCATAAACCCGGGGTCGGCGTAAACGCCTCGCCCGGGCTACAAACCGTTGGCCTGATAAGCGCAGCGACGCCGGGTTTACGCTAGTAATCGTCGCGATCGTCGTCTTCATCCGGCTGCTCCAGCACGCTATAGGCAACAGAGCAGAACAGCGAGTTCAGACGCAGCATATCGCCGAGCAGCGCCAGGTGCAGAGTACTGGTTTCGATACTCTGCACGTTCTGCTGGTGCAGACGGTCGACGTGCGCGTGCGCGTAGCGGCGGTTCAGAATACGGAAACGGTGCTTGCTGCGACGCAGGCGGCGGGCGCTGGTGACGTCACCGGCGAAGAAGACCGACATCGCCAGTTGCAGGTTACTTAGCAGCAGCTCATACAGCGCTTCCAGCTCTTTTAACCCCTCAACCGAGAAGGCACGGCGTGCGGCCAGCGATTTATCGGCAATCTCGCTGCCCATGCGTTCGATGATGTCCGAAGCCTGCTCGAGGTTGAGCGACATTTCGATAATCTCCGCCCAGCGGCGGGACTCCTCTTCCGCCAGCTCATCTTTCGGCATTCGCGCCAGATAGAGTTTGATAGCGGTGTAGAGCACGTTAATGTCATCCGCCTGCTTGCGCAGGTTTTTCTCTTCACGCGGCTCGCCGTGCATCACCTTCTTTAGCCCGTCCAGCATCTGCTCGGTGGCATCACCGATGCGCAAGGTTTCGCGGGCGGCATTGGCCAGCGCCAGCGTTGGGGTATCCAGCGCGGTCACGTCCAGGTGCTTCGGCTTGAGGTTGGCGTCCAGCTCCGGCTCGTCGCGAATCAGGCGCTTACAGAGGCGTGCCATCGGCTCGGCAAACGGCACCATCGCCAGGCAACGAATCAGGTTGTAGAAGACGTGGAAGTAGATAACCAGCTCGGACTCCGGCAGCGGCAGCTTGTGCATCACCTCAGCCAGAATATGGACGAACGGTAGGATAATCAGGCTGCCCACCAGCTTAAACAGCAGGCTACCCAGCGCCACGCGGCGGGCAGCGGCATTCGCGGCGCTGTTGTTGAGCATCGCCAGCAGGCCAGAGCCCAGGTTAGCGCCAATCACCAGGCACAGCGCCACCGGGAAAGAGATAATTCCTGCGGTGGTCAGCGTCGCGGTCAGCAGCACCGCCGCCAGGCTGGAGTAACTGATGATAGCGAATACCGCACCAATCAGAGCATCCAGCAGGATATCGCCGGTCAGCGAGGCAAATATCACCTGTACGCCGTTGGCTTCAGTAATCGGCCTGACCGCCTGAACAATCAGCTCCAGTGCCAGCAGGATAAGCCCAAGGCCAATCCCGACGCGTCCAAGCTGCCCTTCGCGGGTCTGCTTGCGGCCAAGGAAAAAGGCCACGCCGATAAATATCAGCAGCGGCGACAGCCATGACAGGTCGAAGGTCAGAATACGCGCCATCAGCGCGGTCCCGACATCAGCCCCCAGCACAATCACCAGCGCAGGCGTCAGGGCGACCAGATCCTGCGCGACAAAGGAGGTCACCAGCATGGTGGTAGCGTTGCTGCTCTGGACCAGCGCGGTAACGCCGATACCTGCGCAGAAGGCGAGCGGTTTTTTCTCGACGCTGCGGCTGAGCACGGTACGCAGGCGTGCGCCGAAGACGCGCATTACGCCCGTACGCACGATATGGGTGCCCCACACCAACAGCGAGACGGCGGAAAGCAGGTGCAGCAGAGTTAACACGGAATCATTTTCTCCTTATTGTTATGGGTTCCTGAGGCTCATATGCCTGATGGCGCTGCGCTTATCAGGCCTACAAATCATCCCTATGCTGGCCGAATAAGGTGTGCAGCGCGCGTGAGCCTTCTTTCAGTATAAGGGTTTACGCCCAATAAAGAGACAGGGCGCTCATTGAGCGCCCTGTTAGTTGTAAGGAAAGATGACGGTTTTGTGAATTAGTCGGCATCGTAGCCGAGGTTCGGCGCCAGCCAGCGCTCCACTTCCGCCACGCTCATCCCTTTACGGAAGGCGTAATCCTCAACCTGGTCGCGCTGAATCTGCGCCACCGCGTAGTACTTGCTGTCCGGGTGGCTGAAGTACCAGCCGGAAACCGACGCGCCTGGCCACATGGCGAAGGATTCGGTCAGCTTCATACCGGTGTGGGTTTCCACGTCCAGCAGTTCCCAGATGGTGCCCTTCTCGGTGTGTTCCGGGCAGGCCGGGTAGCCAGGAGCCGGGCGAATCCCCTGGTAGTTTTCGCGGATAAGCTCTTCGTTGCTCAGGTTTTCATTCGGTGCGTAGCCCCAGTAAACCTTACGCACGCGCTCGTGCAGATACTCGGCAAAGGCTTCCGCCAGACGGTCGGCAATCGCCTTCACCATGATCTTGTTGTAATCGTCGTGCTTCGCTTCGTACGCATCGGCCAATGCGTCTTCCTCCAGACCACCGGTTACCGCGAAGGCACCAATGTAGTCCGCTTTGCCGGAGGTTTTCGGCGCCACAAAGTCAGACAGGCAGTAGTTCGCAAAGCCGACTTTCTCAGTCTGCTGGCGCAGATGACGGCTAACGGTCAGCACGTGGGTGCGCGTTTCGTCGCGATAAATTTCCACATCGTCGCCCACGCGGTTGGCCGGGAACAGCCCAACGACGCCGCGAGGGTTGAGGGATTTTTCCGCGCTCAGTTGATCCAGCATGTCGTTGGCATCTTTGAACAGACGCTTCGCCTCTTCGCCCACCACCTCATCTTCGAGAATGCGCGGGTACTTCCCGGCCAGCGACCAGGTCATAAAGAACGGCGTCCAGTCGATGTAGTTACGCAGCGTTTCGATACTGGCTTCAACTTCCTGTACCCCCAGACGATGCGCCACCGGCGGGGTGTAGTTTTCCCAGTCGAACGCCAGATCGTTTTCGCGCGCAGCGGCCAGCGTTACCGGCGGGGTGCGTGGTTTTTTACGCCCGTGCTGAATACGCACGGTTTCGTACTCTTTACGCGTACGAGCGACAAAGTCATCGTGCTGCGTATCGGAGAGCAGCGAAGCCACTACGCCCACGGTGCGCGAGGCGTTCTGCACATAGACCGTTGGGCCGCTGTAGTTCTGCTCAATTTTCACCGCGGTGTGCGCTTTGGAGGTGGTCGCGCCGCCAATCAGCAACGGAATGGTAAAGCCCTGACGCTCCATCTCTTTTGCCACGTTAACCATTTCATCCAGCGACGGGGTAATCAGGCCAGAGAGGCCAATCAGGTCCGCATTCACCTCTTTGGCGGTTTTGAGGATTTTGTCCGCCGGAACCATCACGCCGAGATCGATGATTTCGTAGTTATTACACTGCAGCACCACGCCGACGATGTTTTTGCCGATGTCGTGCACGTCGCCCTTCACGGTCGCGATAACCATCTTGCCGTTGCTGGAGCCTTTCTCTTTGCTGGCTTCGATGTACGGTTCAAGGTAGGCCACCGCCTGTTTCATCACGCGGGCGGATTTCACCACCTGCGGCAGGAACATTTTGCCCTCACCGAACAGGTCACCGACCACGTTCATGCCGTCCATCAGCGGCCCTTCAATCACCTCAATCGGGCGCGCAGCCTGCTGGCGGGCTTCTTCAGTGTCGAGCTCGATAAATTCGGTAATGCCTTTTACCAGCGAGTATTCGAGACGCTTTCTCACGTCCCAACTGCGCCATTCCGCCTGTTGAGCGTTGGCGGTCTCGTCGGTTTTGCTGCCGCGATATTTTTCGGCCAGCTCCAGCAAACGCTCGGTGCCGTCGTCGCGACGGTTGAGGATCACATCTTCAACCGCGTCGCGCAGCTCGGCCGGCAGGTCGTCGTAAATCGCCAACTGACCGGCGTTGACGATCCCCATATCCATGCCGTTACGGATGGCGTAGTAGAGGAACACCGCGTGAATGGCTTCACGCACCGGGTCGTTACCGCGGAATGAGAACGATACGTTGGAGACACCGCCGGAGATCAGCGCATGCGGCAGCTCGCGTTTGATGTCTTCGCAGGCGCCGATAAAGTCCTGTGCGTAGTTGTTGTGCTCTTCAATGCCGGTGGCTACGGCGAAGATGTTCGGGTCAAAGATGATGTCTTCCGGCGGGAAGCCCACCTCTTTGGTCAGAATGTTGTAGGCGCGGCGGCAAATCTCAATTTTGCGCTCGCGGGTGTCGGCCTGGCCCACTTCATCAAAGGCCATCACCACCATTGCCGCACCGTAACGACGCACTTTTTTCGCGTGTTCGATAAACGGTTCAACGCCCTCTTTCATCGAGATGGAGTTGACGATGCCTTTGCCCTGAATGCACTTCAGCCCTTTTTCGATGACGTCCCATTTGGAGGAGTCGATCATAATCGGCACGCGGGCGATATCCGGCTCACCGGCAATCAGGTTGAGGAAACGTACCATCGCCGCTTCGGCGTCGAGCATCCCCTCATCCATGTTGATGTCGATGATCTGTGCGCCGCTTTCTACCTGCTGGCGGGCCACGTCCAGCGCTTCGTTGTATTTTTCTTCTTTGATCAGGCGTTTAAACTTCGCCGAGCCGGTGACGTTGGTACGTTCGCCGACGTTCACAAACAGACTATCGTCGCCGATGTTCAGTGGTTCAAGGCCGGACAGACGGCACGCCACCGGCAGATCCGGCAGCTTGCGCGGCGGCAAGCCTTCGACCGCGCGGCTCATCGCCGCAATGTGTTCCGGCGTGGTGCCGCAGCAACCGCCCACCACGTTGAGGAAGCCCGCCTGCGCCCATTCCTGGATCTGGGCCGCCATGGTGTCGGCATCAAGGTCGTACTCGCCGAAAGCGTTCGGCAGACCGGCGTTCGGGTGCGCAGTCACGTAGCATTCGGCAATGCGCGACAGTTCCTGGACGTACTGGCGCAGTTCGTCCGGGCCGAGGGCGCAGTTCAGGCCGAAGGTCAGCGCGTCGGCGTGGCGCAGGGAGTTGTAGAACGCTTCGGTCGTCTGGCCGGAGAGCGTACGCCCGGAGGCGTCGGTGATGGTGCCGGAAATCATGATAGGCAGGTCAACGCCCAGCGCTTCAAACTCTTCTTTCACCGCAAAGATTGCCGCTTTGGCGTTCAGGGTATCGAAGACCGTTTCAATCAGAATCAGGTCGCTACCGCCCTCCACCAGCGCTTTGGTGGATTCACGATAGGCCGCTACCAGCTGATCGAAAGTCACGTTACGGTAAGCCGGGTCGTTGACGTCCGGTGAGATAGAGGCGGTGCGGTTGGTTGGGCCAAGCACGCCCGCGACATAGCGCGGTTTATTCGGCGTGCGCGCCGTCCATTCGTCGGCGCAGGCGCGTGCCAGTTTCGCCGCAGCAAAGTTAATCTCCGCCGACAGGGATTCCATCTGGTAATCCGCCATAGCGATAGTCGTGGAGTTAAAGGTATTGGTTTCAATGATATCCGCGCCCGCTTCAAAGTAGGCGTTATGGATAGCGCTGATGACCTCCGGCTTGCTGAGCACCAGCAGGTCGTTGTTGCCCTTCAAGTCGCACGGCCAGTCGGCGAAGCGTTCGCCGCGGAAGTCCTGCTCGCTCAGACGATAGCCCTGGATCATGGTGCCCATGCCACCGTCCAGAACCAGAATACGTTCATTTAACTGCGCACGCAGTTGCTCCACTTTGCTGCTCACAAGCACTCCCGACACCGCTCAACGAAACCCAGAGATAAAAAAGCAATAAAGCATACTGGCATAAACTGTGGGGGTGGAAAAGGAAACAACTTGCTACTTGAGACATGTTCAACATGACTCATCGGAGCAGTAATACGAACGGTTGTATTATAATCAATAAAAACGAAAACAATTTCCACGATACAGAAAGGAGTTGCGATGGTTGCCAACGTTCCTGCGAAACGCGGTAGAAAACCCGCCCCTGCCGCTGCCCCGGCAACCGGCCAGGTGCAATCACTGACCCGCGGCCTGAAGCTGCTGGAGTGGATTGCCGAATCCCATAGCAGCGTCGCGCTGACCGAACTCGCACAGCAGGCTGGGCTACCGAACTCCACCACCCACCGCTTGCTGACCACCATGCAGCAGTTGGGATTTGTGCGTCAGGTGGGTGAGCTGGGGCATTGGTCCGTCGGCGCACACGCCTTTATCGTCGGCAGCAGCTTCCTGCAAAGCCGTAATTTGCTGGCGATCGTCCACCCGATTCTGCGCAAGCTGATGGAAGATTCCGGCGAGACGGTGAATCTGGCGGTACTCGATAAGAGCGATCACCAGGCGATTATTATCGACCAGGTACAGTGTACGCAGCTGATGCGTATGTCCGCCCCAATCGGCGGCAAGCTGCCAATGCACGCCTCCGGCGCGGGCAAAGCGTTCTTATCCCAACTGAGCGAAGAGGAAGTCACCAGCCTGCTGCACCGCAAAGGGCTGCACGCTTACACTCACGCGACGCTGGTGTCGCCGGTACATCTGAAAGATGACCTCGCCCAGACGCGCAAGCGCGGCTATTCGTTTGATGATGAAGAACATGCGCTCGGCCTGCGCTGTGTGGCATCGTGTATTTACGACGAGCACCGCGAGCCGTTTGCGGCCATCTCCATTTCCGGGCCGATTTCGCGCATTACCGACGACCGGGTCACCGAGTTTGGCGCAATGGTGATTAAAGCGGCGAAAGAAGTCACACTGGCGTACGGCGGCATTAAATAAACAAAATGCCCCAATAGGGGCATTTTCGGTAGGCCTGATAAGCGTAGCGCCATCAGGCAGATCGGCGCGCATTGCCGGATGGCGGCGCAAGCGCCTTATCCGGCCTACGGTCGGGTTCATAACGCACGCTGAAACGCTGGCGGCGGCGGTAGGCGTAAACGTCTTCTACATGCCCATTCTTAATACGCGTTTGCAGGCCGCGCCAGTAGTCGGCGCTGAGCAGGTCGGCGTGCATCTCTTCAAACAGCGGCCCGATACGTGGGTCGGCGCATAGCCAGTGGCGGAACTCTTCCGGGAAGACATCCCCCGGCGACACGCTGTACCAGGGCTCGCTGGCGAGTTCATCCTCCGGATAGCGCGGCGGTGGAATATCGCGGAAGTTTACCTCCGTCATATAGCAAATTTCATCGTAGTCGTAGAACACCACGCGGCCATGGCGGGTGACGCCGAAATTCTTAAACAGCATATCGCCGGGGAAAATATTGGCGGCGGCAAGCTGGCGAATGGCGTTACCGTACTCCTCCACCGCATCGCGCAGCGGCTGGCCGTCCACTCGCTCCAGCCAGATATTCAACGGCACCATTCGGCGTTCGATGTAGAGATGGCTGATAGCAATTTTATCGCCCATATCGACGATTTTCTCCGGAACTTCTCGCAATAAGAGCGCCATTAGCGCGGGGGAAATCTGCTGCTTATCCAGCACGAAGTTTTCGAATTCCTGGGTATCCGCCATGCGGCCAACGCGGTCATGCTCTTTTACCAGCTGGTAGCAGGCGCGCACGTGGGCGGCAGACATCTCTTTTTGCGGCGCGAATTGGTCTTTGATGACTTTAAATACCCGGTCGAATCCCGGCAGCGTGAACACTAACATCACCATCCCGCGAATGCCCGGCGCTTCGATAAACTGCTCGTCGGTGCTGGCGATGTAGTTCAGGTACTCACGGTAGCTTTCCGTTTTCGCGTGCTTCTGGCAGCCAATCGCCATATACAGTTCAGCGGTAGTTTTGCCCGGCAGGATCTCCCGCAGCCACTCGACCAGAGCAGCGGGCAACGGGGCGTAAACCATAAAGTAGGAACGCGCGAAGCCAAAGACGATGCTCGCCTCTTCGGTGGTGGTCAGGCAGGTATCGACGAAAAGCTCCCCTTCATCGGTGCGATGAATCGGGATTAAAAACGGCAGCGTGCCGTCTGGCGTGATGAGCTTACCAATAAGCCAGGCGGCTTTATTACGATAAAACAGTTCGTTAGCGATTTGCAGATGCGCGCGATGCAGCGTCTCAGCGCCCAGCGTTTCGCTCAGGTGCGCCATGATATAGCCGACGTCACGGAATTTGTTTTGCCACGGCAGACGCAGCGGTAGGTCGCTGAGCATTTTGAAAATCACCGCTTCCCAGCCAGAATCCGGGAAGAAGTCTTTCGCCAGCGGGCGTGGAATCGCGCGAAAGCGACGCTCCGGCTGCGAGCTGAAAATAAATAACCGCTCGGGGCTTAGCGAGCGGTGATCGAAGAGTCGACAATAGACCGAATTAAAAAAACTCTCGGCAATTTCGAAGCGCGGGTAATCCGGCAGCAGGCGGGTGTACTGCGCTTTGACGCGCAGCAGAAAATCCGCATCGGTACTTTTACCATCGGTAATGCAGCGCAGCTGTTCAACCACCAACCCCACGTGGTGGTCGTACAGATGGATACGGCTTTTCATTGCCTGCTGAACCGCATGCCAGTCGGCCTGTTCAAACCGTTGCTGTGCACCAGACGTCACTTCCAGAAAACGCCCGTACTGGGCGTCAAAGCCTTGCAGAATCGTTTGGGCAATCAGGAGTTCCAGGCCACGCGTCATCTTTCGCCCTCATTGCCGGATGGCGGCTCACGCCTTATCCGGCCTACATTTTCGGGTAGGCCGGATAAGCGCAAGCGCCATCCGGCATTCATCAGAACTGCGATTCTTCCGTCGATCCCGTCAGCGCGGTCACCGACGATACGCCGCCCTGGATAATGGTGGTGACGTTATCGAAGTAGCCGGTGCCGACCTCCTGCTGGTGGGAAACGAAGGTATAGCCATCTTTCGCCGCCGCGAACTCAGCCTGTTGAACCTTCTCAACGTAGTGCTTCATCCCTTCGCCCTGCGCGTAGGAGTGCGCCAGGTCAAACATGTTGAACCACATGCTGTGGATACCCGCCAGGGTAATGAACTGGTATTTGTAGCCCATGTCCGACAGCTGCTGCTGGAAGCTGGCAATGGTTTTATCATCCAGCTTTTTCTGCCAGTTAAACGACGGCGAGCAATTGTAGGCCAGCAGCTTGCCAGGGTATTTCGCGTGAATAGCGTCGGCAAAGCGCTTCGCCAGCGCCAGATCCGGGGTGGAGGTTTCACACCACACCAGGTCGGCGTACGGCGCGTACGCCAGGCCACGGCTGATCGCTTGTTCGATGCCCGCATGAGTACGATAGAAACCTTCGCTGGTGCGCTCGCCGGTGATGAAGTCGCTGTCGTAAGGGTCGCAGTCGGAAGTGATGAGATCCGCCGCATCCGCATCGGTACGGGCGATCAGCAGGGTTGGTACACCCATCACATCGGCCGCCAGACGCGCGGCAACCAGCTTCTGAATCGCTTCCTGAGTCGGTACCAACACCTTGCCGCCCATGTGGCCACATTTCTTCACTGAGGCCAGCTGATCTTCGAAGTGTACCGCCGCTGCACCGGCTGCAATCATCGACTTCATCAGTTCAAAGGCGTTCAGTACGCCGCCGAAGCCGGCTTCGGCGTCGGCAACGATCGGCAGGAAATAGTCCACATAGCGTGGGTCGTTTGGCTCAATGCCGTTCGCCCACTGAATTTGATCCGCGCGGCGGAAGGTGTTGTTGATTCTGTCGACCACCGCCGGGACGGAGTTCGCCGGGTAGAGCGACTGATCCGGGTACATGCTGGAGGCCAGGTTCGCGTCCGCCGCCACCTGCCAGCCGGAGAGGTACACCGCTTCAATACCCGCTTTCGCCTGTTGCAGCGCCTGGCCGCCGGTCAACGCGCCAAGGCTGTTGATGTAACCTTTTTTCGATTCGCCATGCAGCAGACGCCACATTCTGGCGGCACCGAGCTGAGCCAGCGTACATTCCGGGTTGACCGACCCGCGCAGTTTCACCACTTCTTCCGCGCTGTACGGGCGACGAATGCCCTCCCAGCGAGGCTGCGTCCACTCTTTTTGTAAATCTTCAATTTGTTGGGTACGAGTTTTCATGTGCAGATGCTCCATATTGTTATGTGGTGAATTACGCCAGCAGGCGGTAGCCGGGCAGGGTCAAGAAGTCGATAAGTTCGTCGGAGGTGGTGATCTGCTCCATCAGGCGTGCGGCATCATCGAAACGGCCGCCGCTGAAGCGCGCATCGCCCAGCTCATCTTTGATAACCAGCAGCTCTTCGGCCAGCATCTGGCGGAACAGTGGTTTGGTCACCGGTTTGCCGTTGCTGAGCGTTTTCTGATGGTGGATCCACTGCCAGATGGAGGTGCGGGAGATCTCGGCGGTCGCCGCATCTTCCATCAGGCCATAAATCGGTACGCAGCCGTTGCCGGAGATCCAGGCTTCGATGTACTGAACTGCCACGCGAATGTTGGCGCGCATCCCCTCTTCCGTGCGATCACCGTCGCATGGTGTCAGCAGCTCTTCTGCGGTAATCGGCGCATCGTCAGCGCGGGAAACAGCTAACTGGTTAGGACGCTCACCCAACACCTCGTTAAATACCGCCATCGCAGTATCCGCCAGACCCGGGTGCGCCACCCAGGTGCCGTCGTGGCCGTTATTGGCTTCCAGCGATTTGTCCGCTTTCACCTTGTTCAGTACCTGCGCGTTACGCTCGGCATCTTTGCTTGGGATAAACGCCGCCATACCGCCCATCGCGAAGGCACCGCGCTTGTGGCAGGTTTTAATCAGCAGGCGCGAGTAGGCGCTGAGGAACGGTTTATCCATCGTCACTACCTGACGGTCCGGCAGTACGCGGTCTGGGTGATTCTTCAGGGTTTTGATATAGCTGAAGATGTAATCCCAGCGGCCGCAGTTCAGGCCAACAATGTGGTCACGCAGCGCGTGCAAAATTTCGTCCATCTGGAAAACCGCCGGCAGCGTTTCAATCAACAGCGTGGCTTTGATGGTGCCGCGCGGTAGGTTGAAGCGGTCTTCCGCAAAGCAGAATACCTCGTTCCACCAGGCCGCTTCCTGCCAGGCCTGCGTTTTCGGCAGATAGAAATAGGGGCCGCTGCCTTTGGCCAGCAACGCTTTGTAGTTGTGGAAAAAGTAGAGCGCGAAATCAAACAGGCTGCCCGGGATGGCTTCACCGCGCCATGTCACGTGCTTTTCCGGCAGGTGCAGACCGCGTACGCGGCAGATAAGCACCGCAGGGTCGGGCTTGAGCTGATAGATTTTTCCCGCGTCGTTGGTGTAGCTGATGGTGCCGTTAACGGCATCGCGCAGGTTGATCTGGCCTTCAATGACCTTGTTCCAGTCCGGTGCGAGGGAATCCTCAAAGTCAGCCATGAACACTTTGACGTTCGCGTTCATCGCGTTAATGACCATTTTGCGCTCAACCGGCCCGGTAATTTCTACGCGGCGATCCTGTAAATCAGCCGGAATACCACGAATCTTCCAGGTTTCATTACGAATGGAAGCAGTTTCCGAAATAAAACCAGGGAGTTTGCCATCGTCGATATCCTGCTGCTGTTGAATACGTGCGGCCAGCAGCTTATTGCGTTCAGGCGTAAATCGGGTCACCAGTTCGGTCAGAAATTCCACCGCATCCTCAGTCAGAACCTGCTGTTCCTGCGCGCCAGAAGGCTTAAGAAAAGCCAGTTCATCGGTTGTTGTGGCCTGTTGTGTCATGGTGCAGCTCCTCGTAAGTGATCCGAATAGTTTCCCCGCCAGCTGAGCAGAAGATCGTTGTGTAGTTTTCGCTCAACGTTTTTAAGCCTAATCAATAAAATTAAAAAAACAAAAACAATTTCCATTTTTAATTAAAAATAAATGCAACTTATTGATTAGTAATAAGATAAAAATATAATTTTTACTGGAGGTGTTTTCGGAAACAAAAAAGGCACCCGAAGGTGCCTGATTGAGAATGCTGAAACGCTTTAGGATCGTGGAGAGTAGAGGATCAATCCAGAGTAGGGTTCATATTCCGCAGATCGTACGGTGTGATCTGGTAGACGTAGTAGTTGAGCCAGTTGGCAAACAGCAGGTTTCCGTGGCTGCGCCAGGTGGCGTGCGGTTTGTTATTAGGGTCGTCTTTCGGGAAGTAGTTATAGGGTACTTCCGGGGTTAAACCGGCATCCACGTCGCGGAAAAATTCACTCGCCAGGGTATGGGCATCATATTCCGGGTGACCGGTAACAAAAGCGATGCGTTTATCTTTGCTGGCGAACAGATAGGCGTCACCATCTTCCGTTTCAGCGAGAATTTCCAGGTCGGTATAGTCACGGATCAGCTGCGCCGGGAAGTCGGCATAGCGAGAGTGTGGTGCCAGGAAGCTATCATCAAAACCACGAGTCAGCAGGGCATGCGGGTGAAGAATGTGATGTTGGTAAACGCCGGAGAGTTTGTCGCTGCGGGTCTGTTTTGGAATACCGTAGAGAATATTGAGTGCGGCCTGTACCGCCCAACAGACAAACAGCGTCGACGTAACGTGATCTTTTGCCCATTCCAGCACCTGCTGGATCTGTGGCCAATAGGCAACGTCGTTGAATTCCACCAGGCCTAACGGCGCACCGGTGACGATCAACCCATCGAAGTTTTGGTCGCGAATGTCGTCGAAATTGCAGTAAAAATTATTTAAATGTTCGGTTGGCGTGTTGCGAGATTCGCGCGCATCGATACGCAGGAGCTGAATATCCAGCTGTAGCGGTGAGTTTGACAGAAGGCGTAGGAACTGGTTTTCTGTCTCAATCTTCTTCGGCATCAGGTTGAGGATCAGTACCTTCAAAGGACGAATTTCCTGACCTGTAGCACGCGACGTGGTCATCAC
Organism: uncultured Kluyvera sp.; assembly: GCF_902485085.1. Lineage (NCBI taxonomy): Bacteria > Pseudomonadati > Pseudomonadota > Gammaproteobacteria > Enterobacterales > Enterobacteriaceae > Kluyvera > uncultured Kluyvera sp. The sequence continues at coordinate 861 of NZ_CABTJS010000142.1, read as the reverse complement.
AAAGACGTTCTCATCACGCAAGAAATTGACGGCTGGTAGCTCGTCCTGCACCCGAATCGGCATAACCTTATTACCTCACAGCATACGTATAAACGTTTAGACATCCAGACAGCTAACAATACCGAGAAATACGCGAAATGTCGAGTCTGCATGTTCAAGGTGAGAAAGTTTCAATCACGCTTGCGGTAGAATGCGGAAACAATTCTGATAGGAGTATTACCGTGATAATTCGACGTTCACAGCGCCATGAGGGCGAGCGGTTAGTGGCTATCTGGTGCCGTTCGGTTGATGCAACGCATGATTTTCTGTCCGCTAAGGACAGAGTAGCAATAGAGACCCAGGTGCGCGCCTTTCTGCCCGACGCACCGCTGTGGGTCGCGGTAAATACGGATGATGTACCGGTGGCGTTTATGCTGCTTTCTGAACACCATCTTGAGGCGCTGTTTGTCGACCCCGATGTTCGCGGTAGCGGCGTGGGACGCCTGCTAGTTGAGCATGCATTAGCGCTAATTGCCGATTTAACGACGGATGTGAACGAGCAGAACGCGCAGGCGGTAGGGTTCTATCAGAAGATGGGATTTGAGGTTACTGGGCGGTCGGAGATGGATGATCATGGCCGACCGTATCCGCTACTGCATTTACGTCACAAATAGTAGGCCGGATAAGGCGAAGCCGCCATCCGGCAGTGTGCGCCGGGCGTGCCTGATGGCGCTGCGCTTATCAGGCCTACAGGCCTTTAAATCGCAGACGCAAAAAAGCCCATCCGTCAGGATGGGCTTCTTCACTTAATTGATGCCTGGCAGTTCCCTACTCTCGCATGGGGAGACCCCACACTACCATCGGCGCTACGGCGTTTCACTT
>NZ_CABTJS010000141.1:0-1847 GCF_902485085.1 uncultured Kluyvera sp. | reverse complement strand
GGATAATGCGAACAGCGCACGGCGTTAAAGTTGTTCTGCTTCATCAGCAGGATATCCTGCACCATCGTCTGCTCATCCATGACCTGACCATGCAGAGGATGATGCTCGTGACGGTTAACGCCGCGAATCAGCAACGGCTTGCCGTTCAGCAGCAGCAGACCATTTTCAATCCGCACCTCGCGGAAACCGACATCGCAGGCTTCTGCTTCAATCAGCGTGCCGTCGGCGGTGTGCAGTTCAACCACCGCACGATAGAGATTCGGGATTTCGGCGCTCCACAGTTTCGGGTTTTCGACGTTCAGACGTAGGGTGACGTGATCGGCATAACCACCACGCTCATCGATAATTTCACCGCCGAAAGGCGCGGTGCCGCTGGCGACCTGCGTTTCACCCTGCCACAAAGAAACCGTCACCCGCAGCTCATCGCGCAGCTCGCCGTACATCTGAACGTCTGCCTCCAGTACAGCGCGGCTGAAATCATCATTAAAGTGAGTGGCTACATGGAAATCGCTGATTTGCGTGCTCGGTTTATGCAGCAACGAGACGTCACGGAAAATGCCGCTCATCCGCCACATATCCTGATCTTCCAGATAACTGCCGTCACTCCAGCGCAGCACCATCACCGCGAGGCGGTTTTCTCCGGCGCGTAAAAATGTGCTCAGGTCAAATTCAGACGGCAAACGGCTGTCCTGGCCGTAACCGACCCAGCGCCCGTTGCACCACAGATGAAACGCCGAGTTAACGCCATCAAAAATAATTCGCGTCTGGCCTTCCTGTAGCCAGCTTTCATCAACATTAAATGTGAGCGAGTAACAACCAGTCGGATTCTCCGTGGGAACAAATGGCGGATTGACCGTAATGGGATAGGTCACGTTGGTGTAGATGGGCGCGTCGTAACCGTGCATCTGCCAGTTTGAGGGGACGACGACAGTATCGGCGACAGGAAGATCGCACTCCAGCCAGCTTTCCGGAACCGCTTCTGGTGCCGGAAACCAGACAAATTGCCACTCACCATTCAGGCTGCGCAACTGTTGGGAAGGGAGATTGGTGCGGGCCTCTTCGCTATTACGCCAGCTGGCGAAAGGGGGATGTGCTGCAAGGCGATTAAGTTGGGTAACGCCAGGGTTTTCCCAGTCACGACGTTGTAATACGACGGCCAGTGAATCCGTAATCATAGTCATAGCTGTATCCTGTGTGAAATTGTTATCCGCTAACAATTTCACACAACATACGAGTCGGACGCATAAAGTGTAAAGCCTGGGGTGCCTAATGAGTGAGCTGACTCACATTAATTGCGTTGCGCTCACTGCCCGCTTTCCAGTCGGGAAACTTGTCGTGCCAGCTGCATTAATGAATCGGCCAACGCGCGGGGAGAGGCGGTTTGCGTCTTGGGCGCCAGGGTGGTTTTTCTTTTCACCAGAGAGACGGGCAAAAGCTGATTGCCCTTCACCGCCTGGCCCTGAGAGAGTTGCAGCAAGCGGTCCACGCTGGTTTGCCCCAGCAGGCGAAAATCCTGTTTGATGGTGGTTAACGGCGGGATATAACACGAGCTGTCTTCGGTATCGTCGTATCCCACTACCGAGATATCCGCACCAACGCGCAACCCGGACTCGGTAATGGCGCGCATTGCGCCCAGCGCCATCTGATCGTTGGCAACCAGCATCGCAGTGGGAACGATGCCCTCATTTAGCATTTGCATGGTTTGTTGAAAACCGGACATGGCACTCCAGTCGCCTTCCCGTTCCGCTATCGGCTGAATTTGATTGCGAGTGAGATATTTATGCCAGCCCGCCAGACGCAGACGCGCCGAGACAGAACTTAATGGGCCCGCTAACAGCGCGATTTGC
>NZ_CABTJS010000140.1:0-209565 GCF_902485085.1 uncultured Kluyvera sp. | reverse complement strand
GCGGAGAATACTGATGATCTGTTCGTCGGAAAAACGCTTCTTCATGGGGATGTCCTCATGTGGCTTATGAAGACATTACTAACATCGGGGTGTACTAATCAACGGGGAGCAGGTCAAGAACTCAAATTTGTCCATATAACCCAGCATCTCTTCGAGCTTTGCCCCATTACCAGCCACCTTCACTTCCCCTTTATCTTCAGCCTGTTTGAGCGTCTCTTCTTTCAGGATAATTTTATTCAGGGTCGCGCGGTCCAGCGTAATCGTTGCATCGGCATCTTTCGCTTCAGCATCGGCAGTATGGTTCAGCACACCGTTTTCTAGCTCTAGCTTGTATTTACCGCCATCGTTACCCAGGTCGATGTTAAATACTGCTTTTGCATTACCGGCTTTCTCTCCGTTAATGTGTACCGCCAGATAGTCAAAGAACATTTCCGGCGTCATGGCCCGAACGGTATCAGGGCTTGCGGTGTTAGGGGTTGGCCCCTTCAGTACGCCATTACGCAGTTCCTGAGCGCCAGTCAGATAGAAGTTACGCCATGGGCCAGACTCTGCCTGGTAGCCCAGCTGTTCCAGCGCATCAGCTTCAAGATTACGCGCATCCTGATTTTTCGGATCGGCAAAGACAATCTTACTGACGACCTGAGCAACCCAGCGATAGTTCCCCTGATCGTAGTCTTCCTTGGCTTTTTTGATGATGGCATCGGCACCACCCATGTAATCAACGAATTTTTTCGCCGCTTCTTCTGGCGGCAGTTCATCAAGGGTTGCCGGGTTGCCATCAAACCAACCAAGGTACAGCACGTAGGTTGCCTTAACATCATGGCTGACGGAACCGTAGTAGCCCCGGTTTGCCCAGGTATGCGCGAGGCTGTCTGGCAACTTGAAGTCGGCGGCAATTTCATCGCGCGTCAGGCCCTGGTTAGCCATACGTAGCGTCTGATCGTTTATGTAGCGATAGAGGTCACGCTGGCTTTTCAGCAGGTTAACCACGTTCTCATTGCCCCATGTTGGCCAGTGGTGCTGGGCCATGATGATCTCAGCTTTATCTCCCCAGCGAACGATAGCCTCGTTGATATACTTAGACCACGGCAGTGGTTCGCGGATCTTCGCACCGCGCAATGAGTAAGTGTTATGCAGGGTATGAGTCACATCCTCTGCGGACTCTATGAGCTTTTTCTCTTCGATATACCACAGCATTTCGGATGGCGCTTCTGAGCCGGGCGCTAACATGAAGTCGTAGGTCAGGCCATCAATCACTTCTTTCTGACCATCTTTTTCAATAATATTTGTCGGTGCGATAAGCGTGACGGTACCTGCGGAGGTCGTTGTTCCAAGGCCGGCGCCAACCTGGCCTTTGGCATTAGGCTTCAACAAGTTACCGTACATATAGCTTGCACGACGGCTCATTACGTTGCCGGCCATGATGTTCTCTGCAACGGCGGCTTCCATAAAGCCCGATGGTGCGTAAATCTTCACTTTGCCGGATTTCACATCCGCTTCATCAATAACGCCGCGAACGCCACCGTAGTGGTCGACGTGACTGTGAGTATAAATGACGGCCACAACCGGTTTCTTACCACGGTTTTTATAATAGAGCTCCATCCCCACTTTGGCGGTTTCCGCAGAAACAAGAGGGTCAACAACCGTGATCCCCTCTTTACCTTCAATAATGGTCATGTTGGAAAGATCAAGGTTACGGATCTGGTAAACACCGTCAGTGACCTCAAACAGACCGCTGATATTAATAAGCTGGGATTGACGCCACAGGCTCGGGTTAACGGTAGCAGGGGCTTTCTCACCCTCTTTGATGAATGCATACTGCTGTGGGTCCCAGATGATATTACCTTGCTCACCTTTGATAACTTCAGTTGGCAGTGCAGCGATAAACCCCTTATGGGCATTCGTAAAATCGGTATTGTCAGAAAAAGGCAATTGGTTATAGAGCGCATCGTTAGCAGTTTTCGTTGCGTCGGTAGCATCTTTCGCAGGAACATCAGCATAAACAGGCAGGTTAACGGTTGTCATTAGTCCGGCCAGCGCTAGGCTTTTAACAATAAGCGTTAGTTTCATTACGACCCTCATTGACTTAGTGATAAACAAATGTTGCATCCCCGTCTATAACGCCTGCAAATCATCTGCAGGAATTAACTATTAAAGATTGGCCTCTTTTTTACATTTGGCAATGTTATGGAATTGAATTCATACATTGAATTGACGTTGGCTTTCTTTGTAATTCTTAAAAATTAAAATTATTAGGTATTTGATTGAATTTACAGCACTTTATTTTTTCACATTATCTTTATTATTTGACGAAATATAAATCATGAACTAGCGCTGATTTTTATTTCATTCTATTTAAACAAGCAAAAAAACTAAGTAAATCAGTGGAAGTAATGAATCGTGACCAGGGAATGGATAGTGGCGTGAATATTCTATTAAATCAAAAAGTCATCTTCTATGCTCTTGTGAGTTAGCTGACCTTACTGAACAGGTCTGCTTCTCGTTCATTGCAGATTTCGGCCCCAAAGGGGTGCCTGATTGGCGCCACGAGCGGACACGCGCCTGATGTTTATCATTTTTTTTACAATGCCCTTATAAATGCTACAATTTTCGCAAATTTTCTTATCATAAAAAAATGACCGATGACTATAGCTAAATTTGAGCGGCCAAAACTGCAACTCCCTAACGACGCGGACAAATTGTTATTGCACTCATGCTGCGCCCCCTGCTCCGGCGAGGTTATGGAAGCTATCCAGGCGTCGGGCATCGAGTACACGATTTTCTTTTACAATCCCAATATTCATCCGCAGAAAGAGTATCTCATTCGTAAGAATGAAAATATTCGCTTTGCTGAACAGCACGGCATACCGTTTATCGATGCGGATTACGACACTGACAACTGGTTTGAACGCGCCAAGGGCATGGAATGGGAACCTGAACGGGGCATTCGATGCACGATGTGTTTTGACATGCGTTTTGAGCGCACGGCGCTGTACGCCGCTGAAAATGGTTTCAGCGTGATTAGCAGCTCGCTGGGGATTTCACGCTGGAAGAATATGCAGCAAATCAATGATTGCGGGCAGCGAGCCGCCGCGCATTATCCGGGCATGGTGTACTGGGACTATAACTGGCGCAAACAGGGCGGTTCCTCGCGCATGATTGAAATCAGCAAGCGCGAGCAGTTCTATCAGCAGGAATACTGCGGCTGCGTTTACTCGCTGCGTGACAGCAACCTGCACCGCAAATCCCAGGGCCGCCCTCTTATCAAACTCGGTAAGCTTTACTATGGTAAAGAAGAAGAACAAGACTGATTTTTAGCGTACTTGCACATGGAAATTTTAACGTGATTGATTTCATCCATTTTAACGACCGCCATCAACAATCCAGTTCGCTATTACCGCATGCTAAAAATGTGGCTGACTATTGGGTCGCCGGGTTACATATTCGCCTCTATGAGCCGGAAAATGCCGTCGAGGATGTGCTTCTCGTTTATCACGGTGGTGGCGTCAACTCAGATGCGGGTTACGATATCCTTGCTCATCAGATAAGTCATCGAGGGTCTGTTTGTACGTGTCTTATTGATATTCGTGGACACGGACAGTCGTTGGGTGATAAAGGGCGCGTTGATAATCCACAGCAAATCTGGCTGGATGTCGACACGATTCTTGAACATCTGCACGTGAAATACCCCCGGGCCAGAGTTCATCTACTGGGTCATTCAAGCGGAGGGGGAATGCTGATCAATTATTTCACTCGCCACACCCCATCGCAAAAAAGTGACAGTCTGATTCTACTTGCGCCGGAGTTTGGGCCTTTCGCGCCAGCCAAAATTTTCAACAGTACATCGGTTCCATTCGCCTCAGTAAGCAAGTGGCCTTTTATACTCAATGCGCTCAGTGGCGGATTATTGTGTGGCAACCATTTTGCCGTTACGCTGAATTTCCCCAATGAGGTCATGTTATTACGGCCTGAATTTGTTCAGCGATACAGTGTCAATATGGCGAATGCTTTAACACCGAACCATCCCACAAGGCAACTTGCAGCACTACCGCTCCCTGTAACGGTTCTGATTGCCGAGAATGATGAGTTATTTGACGCAAAGCAGATGTCAGAGTTTGTAGCAGGATGCGGCAACCCGAATTTACTCCACAGGATTGTTGAGCACAGCAAACACTTAGACTGCATTTTTGATGCCAGTGAAGAAATACGTCAGCATCTTGAGAGACCTCACGACGAGGTCTGACTTCATGCCGGAAGTGGACATTAACCACAGCTTAATTTGCTTTTGGGTATTATTTTTCATATCCATATAAATTAATCTTTCCCGATAAATACTCACCTAAATATACTTCACTGATTTTACTAAAACCTTGTTTTGTCACTTCACTTTCTAACCAGTCGCTGTCCTTGTTAAGGATTTCGAGCAGGTCATGGTTGGCCAATCCATCCACTATAATTGGATAGCGTATATTTTCATCACCATTTTGTATAATGGTTAACTGCCCATTCTGTTCGAGTACGACACGTTTTAATTGTTCTATTTCATAAATGCCATTGGCTCGTAATTTGAACATCAAATCATTTGCAGAAACGCCATTGCGTAAACACTCCCTAACATCTACGCTGCCATTATGAACCAAAGTAATGGGTTTGCCATCAATAATTCTCTTAACTAGCCGATTGTTCTCTTTTAAAAACTTAAGAACAAAGACAAGAAAAGTCCATATAATTAACACCAGAACAAATTGTAGTACTGTTATCGATTCATTGTAAATTACACCACCGATGATTCCCCCCAGCACATAGTTCTGAACCTGATCCATTGCGGATGAGGGAGCCAGATTCCCCTTCCCCATGAGGTTGATTTGAACAATTAGACACAGTATTCCCAGGCCCAGTTTTATAATGATAGGTGTATAAATTATCATTTTCACTCCTCAGTGTTTTATGATTTCTATGTCTGGGTTTACTAACGAAACTTCTACTAAACCGTATGTTTTCTGATCCGGGCTTAAGTTAACACGATAATAAATTTCATTAATTTTAACGATAATACCATCTGAGAGTTGTACTGAACTCGAGAATATAGTATTTACGTTCACTTCTTTTTCTTTCGATAGCAACTTAACGAAATTAACCATTTGCGATGATTGAGAGTGGAAATTTTGGCTATCAGTATAATCAGCATACTGGACACCAGAAATGAATAGTAAAAACAAGAAGACGATGATCGTTAAGTCACGATATTTAGTTTGCAAGCGATGACGCATGTACAGGCTAAAAACAACAATCAGAATAAATAGCGCACCAAATATAATGATGTATTTTAAATAATCATTAATATTAGACTGCGCTTGAAGATAATCGATGCCATAAAATCTCATACATTTATAATCCCTGAATCCTCATACCCCCGTTTGAATTATAGTAACACATTGTTTCTCCATGCTCAGAAGTTCTTTAACAACTAATTATTATGGGTCGCTTAAACGAACGTCACTCGCAGAGCACCTCGTTTTGATAGGGCCGCCCTCTCCCATCAAGGAGAGGGCGCGGTTGAGTGCAAATTAGTAGCGCACGCACACCGATTTAGTTTCACACCAGTCGTTCAACCAGTCCGGGCCAAAGTCACGCCCCGTACCCGACTGCTTCATGCCGCCGAACGGCAGGTTGGCGTCAATCAGCGTGTGGCTGTTGACCCATACCGTGCCGGCCTGCAGGCGGTCGGTATAGTTCAACGCCTGAGTCAGATCACGGGTCCAGACGCTAGCGGTCAGGCCGAAGTCGCTGTCGTTGGCCAGGCGAAGCGCCTCTTCGCCGTCGGCGACACGTACCAGGTTCACCACCGGGCCAAACACCTCTTCACGAGTTAAGCGCAGGTTAGCGTCTGGGTTGATAACCAGCGTTGGCGGAATGTAGAAGCCCTGAGCGTCCGGGCCAACGTTGCCGGTAATCAGCTCGGCGTTTTGTTTACGCGCGTCATCAAGATACGCCGCCACTTTGGCGCAGTGCGCCTGAGACACCACCGGGTTAATCTGCGTGGTTTCCAGCATACCTGGACCCACCTGTAGCGATTTCACCGCCTGCTCAAAGCCGCTGACCAGCGTATCGAACAGCGGCGCTTCTATATAGATACGTGAACTGGCGGCGCACACCTGGCCCTGGTTAAGGAAGCTGCCGGTCATCAGCCCTTCGATAACCCATGCCGGGTCGGCGTCTTTCAGTACGATGGCCGGGTTTTTACCACCCAACTCCAGCGTCACGCGGGTGAGCCTGTCGGCGGCGACGCGGGCAATCTGTTTACCAGTCGCGGTAGAGCCAGTAAAGCTCACTTTTGCCACATGCGGATGCGAGGTTAACGCTGCGCCGCACTCGGCGCCGCTGCCGGTCACCACATTGAATACGCCTTCCGGCACGCCCGCTTCAATGGCCAGTTCCGCCACACGCAGCAGCGTCAGCGGCGTCGTTTCCGACGGTTTAATGACGATAGAACACCCAGCCGCCAGCGCTGGCATCACCTTCCACATGCCAATCATCAGCGGGAAGTTCCACGGCACAATACCGGCAACGACGCCGACCGGCTCTTTTTTGGTCCACGCCTGGTAGCGTGCGCCCTGCGGGAATGGAATGGAGACATCCAGCGTACGGCCGCTAATTTTAGTGGTCAGCCCGGCGGTATAACGCATCCAGTTCAGGGTGCAGCCGACTTCAAAGGCGCGGGATATATTGATGGATTTGCCCTGTTCCAGCGTCTCTAGTTGAGCAAGTTCTTCGCCGTTCTGCTCAACGAGGTCAGCAAAGCGCAGCAGAATACGTTCGCGTTCGGCAGGCGTACGCCCAGCCCAACTGCGAGAAACAAATGCGCGCCAGGCGGACATGACGGCGTGGTCAACGTCTGCTGCATTAGCATCCGCGGTGGTGGCAATCGCCTTGCCCGTTGCCGGGTCCCAGACGGTGAGACGTTTTTCGCTCTGCGCCGCCTGCTGCGCGCCATCAATAAACAGGCCATGCTGACGGTCTAAAAACTGCTGCACGCTTGGGAGCAGTGCTACCTGTGATGAGGACATATCGTCTCCTTATTCTTCGCGGTTAGTCATTTCAGTCTACGGCGGGTCTGGAGATCGCGCTTTTGTCTCTGTGACATTCGCTTGTGCGGCTGTGACAGACGCCGCAATTAAACAGATTGCTCTGGCAGAAATGTGCAACAGGTAATAGTTCTTTCATATATTCCCCTGCGAAGCCTTGTTAAAGGCAACATAAATGCAACAATACCAAAACATTTTCATTGCAGAGATGGCGTATGGCAGCGGTAAATGGCGGTGAGACATATCAGGCGTGGCTGGCCAAAATCAACCAGGTGTGCGGGCATTTCGCGGCACGTCCGTTAGATGGCGACTTTCATGGTGAGATAGATACCAGCTACGCGGGCAGCCTCAAGCTCAGCACCGTTACGACCCGCAACGTCAATCTGTTCCGCACCCGCCAGGAGATCCGCAGCGGCAACGATGCCTGGTTCTATACTGTGTTTCAGCTTGCCGGTCAGGCGGATATTGAGCAGGACGATCGTCAGGTGAAGCTGCAAACCGGCGATATGACGCTGATTGACGCGTCGCGCCCCTGCTCTATTCTCTGGCAGCAAACCTCCCGTCAGGTCTCACTGCTGCTACCGCGTCAACTGCTGGAAAACCAGCTGCGCGGCAGCGGAATTAGCGTCGCTACCCGTTTAGATAAATCTCTGCCGATGGTGCAGCTTAGCCAGCGCCTGCTGCATGAGAGCATGAGCAGCCCGCAGCTTTCGGCAAGCGAAAGTGAAGCGGCGCTGGATGCGATGGTGTGCCTGCTGCGCCCGATGCTGCATCAGCGGGAGGTCGCCCCTTCAAGGCGCGAAAAGCAGTTTCAGAAGATCATGACGCTGATTGACGATGCGATTCAGGAAGAGCATCTGCGCCCGGAGTGGCTCGCCGATGAAACCGGTATGTCGGTAAGAAGCCTGTACCGACTGTTTGCCGATAAAGGGTTGGTGGTGGCGCAGTATATCAAGAACCGTCGTCTTGACCTCTGCGCCCAAGCGCTACAACGTGCGCCAGACGACGAAAAGCTCGCCGGCATCGGCTATCGCTGGGGGTTCAGCGACCACAGCCATTTCTCTACCGCCTTCAAGCAGCGGTTCGGTATTTCGCCAGGCGAATACCGCAAGCGTGGTCGCTAAACAAAACTCAAATCAATTATCTTCAACCAGCTGCGACACGTCGTTGCTGTTGATTTCACGCGCATTGCCGTTCTGATCGGTGTAGCTGGTCATGCCGGTCTCTTTATCGAGCTGCGGTTTACCCTGCGTCACAATCGTCTGACCGCTTTTGGTGGTCATCACGTAGTTAGTCGTACAGCCTGCCAGCGCCAGCAGCATTGCGCCCGCGCACAGGAAATATAAAGGCTTTTTCATCATTTCTCCGTTCATTGTCCCCGCCAATGGCAAGGTTAAGTCGGCATATTGTATGCCGGATACGGTGAAATGGGGTATCGACGGGATGTAACAGAAGTTAACGTGATGATTTCCGGGAGGTCAATGGACCTCCCGGCGTACAAATTACAGCGCGATACGAATCACATCGTCAGGCGCGGTGGCCTCTTTCTGACGGGTAGATTCCTGCTTCACGCTGACGTACAGCGTTTTACCGTCGGCGGAGAGCGTCAGGCTGTTCGGGAAGGTTGGCGTTTTGATGGTTTTGGTGACTTTATAGTCTTTCGCATCAATCACCGTCACGGTGCCCGCTTTACGCTGCGTCACGTAAACTTCGTTACGAACCGGGTTAAACTGCACCGCCAGCCCTTCCTGGGTGTCTACCTTCGACAGCACTTTGCCATCTTTCAGGTTCACGACCAGCAGTTCCGGCTGTTTAGAGTCGGTGATAAAGGCACGCTGACCGGCTTTATCCAGGCTGATGTTGATATAGAAGTGCTCTTTGCCGTCATCCTGCAGCTTCTGACGGGTCAGAATTTTGTTGCTTGCGGTATCTATGGTGACCAGTTCACCGTCGCCGTTGGTGACGTACAAGCGCTGTTTATCCGAGTCGACCGCCAGGCCCGTGCCGAAGCTTCCGGTACCGGTAATGGTGGTTTTCAGCGTCAGTTTGTCACCGTCAACAACCCAGACGGAGCTACCATCTTTGCCAATGCCGGTGATGTATACGGTATTGGTTTTCTCATCCACCGCCAGTTCACGCGGCTGCAACGGTTTAACCGTTTCGCTACGCTCACTGCCATCCAGTACCAGGCGTCCCTTCACGTCGCCCGTTTTGGCGTCAATCGCGGTCACCGCACCGTTAATGGTGTTACCAAACCACAGGGTCTGAGTCTGATTATTCAGCGTCGCGCCAAACGGTTTGAGATCGTTATGAATAACCTGCGTCACTTCCAGCGTGACCGGGTCAAGGCGATAAACAATCCCGCCCTTATCGGTTTTACGGCTTTGTGATGTGGCCAGCCACAGCGCATTTTCCTGCTGGCTGTAGGCCATTTCATATGCCCCTTTGCCGACCGCTTTACGCAGCATTTCATCTGCGGCATGCGCGCTAAAGCTTCCCGCCAGCAGGAAAGCACTCAACAACAGAGAACGGCGCAGACGCGGCGCGGACAATTGACGTAATGACATGACGACTCCCTTTGATGAACTTAATGATTTCTGCTTCACATCGCTTCTGGCTTCGCAGCGTCATTGCACTACGTTTATAGATGCGAATAGTAATCATTAATTTATGTAAAGTGGAGCTTTTATTACCACTGGCAACCAATTAGTTTCTATTTCATCACCTGAAATTAACGATTTATGCTGCTAAAGTTTTCAATACATTTACAAAAGTATTAACCTATTGGGGTCTGTTCCATTTGGTACATTTTGCGAGTTTTTCATGAAAATCATAACCGTACGCTCTGTGGCGCTGCCTGCGCTGCTGTTGCCGCTTGTTTTTTCTCCTTTTTCCTGGGCCAATGATGAACAAACGTTAATCGTCACCGCCGCCCCACAGGCCGTTTCTGAGCTGGATACCCCTGCCGCCGTTAGCGTGGTAGACGGCGAAGACATGCGTCACGCCGCACCGCAGGTTAACCTTTCAGAATCGCTGGGCGCTGTGCCGGGTTTGCAGGTACAGAACCGTCAGAACTATGCTCAGGATCTTCAGCTTTCTATACGTGGTTTTGGTTCCCGTTCAACCTTCGGCGTGCGCGGTATTCGTCTGTACGTTGACGGTATTCCGGCCACCATGCCAGACGGTCAAGGACAAACCTCGAACATCGATATCGGCAGCATCGATCACGTTGATGTGCTACGCGGCCCCTTCTCTGCGCTGTACGGTAACGCCTCCGGCGGCGTGGTCAACGTCACCACCCAGACCGGTAAGCAGCCCACCACCATTGAGGCCAACAGCTACTACGGCAGCTATGGTACCTGGCACTACGGCATGAAAGCCAGCGGCGCAGTGGGCGACGGTACCCATGCGGGCGACGTTGACTATACGGTGTCGACGAATCGATTCACCACCCACGGTTATCGCGATCACAGCGCGGCGCGCAAGAACCTCGCCAACGCTAAACTCGGCGTACGGATTAACGACGTCAGCAAGCTGACGCTGCTGTTCAACACCGTCGATATTAAAGCTAACGATCCGGGCGGCCTGACGAAAAGTGAGATGGACGCTGACCGCCAGCAGTCCCCGCGCGGCGACCAGTACAATATGCGTAAAAGCGTGAAGCAAACCCAGGCGGGCCTGCGCTATGAGCGCCAGCTCAGCGAGCAGGACGACCTGAGCGTGATGATGTACGCCGGGGAGCGCCAGACCACGCAGTATCAGTCGATTCCCTATGCACCACAGCAGAAACCAAGCCACTCCGGCGGCGTGATTGACCTCGATCGTCACTATCAGGGCATCGATACCCGTTGGACGCACCGCGGCGAACTGTTAATTCCGGTGACCTTCACCACCGGGCTTAACTACGAAAACATGAACGAGAAGCGCCGGGGCTACGAAAACTACGTCATGAATGGTTCAACGCCAGAATTTGGCGAGAAAGGTAATCTGCGCCGCAACGAACGCAACCTGATGTGGAACCTCGACCCGTATCTGCAAACCCAGTGGCAGCTGACCGAAAAGCTGACCCTGGACGCGGGGGTGCGCTATAGCTCGGTGTGGTTTGACTCCAACGATCACTACGTCACCACGGGCAACGGCGACAGCAGCGGCGATACCAGCTATCACGAATGGCTGCCTGCGGGCTCGTTAAAATACGCGATTACCGATGCATGGAACGTCTATGCCAGCGTTGGCCGCGGCTTTGAAACCCCTACCATCAGCGAACTCTCCTACCGTTCCGGCACGGCAAATGGGCTGAATCTGGATCTTAAGCCTGCCACCAACGAGACCTATGAGATTGGGAGCAAAACGCGTATTGGCAATGGCTTACTCAGCGCCGCGCTGTTCCAGACCAACACCACTAATGAGATAGTCACCGACAGCAACACCGACAGCCGCGCCAGCTACAAAAACGCCGGTAAGACCCGTCGTCAGGGTGCTGAGCTGGCGATTGACCAACAGTTTGCCGAAAACTGGCGCGCCAAAGCGGCATGGACCTGGCTTAACGCCACCTACCGCACCGATGTCTGTGGTGACGGCAGCTGTAACGGCAATCGTATTCCAGGCATCGCCCGCAATATGGGCTTCGCTTCGCTGGGCTATGAACCAGAAAGCGGCTGGTACGCCGGTGCGGACGTGCATTACATGGGCGATATTATGGCCAACGATGCTAACACCGCCCGTGCGCCGTCCTGGACCGTGGTTGGCCTGAATACCGGCTACAAGTTCAATCTCAGCAACTGGACGCTGGACGTCTTCGGGCGCGTTGATAACCTGTTTGACCGCGAATACGTGGGCTCGGTTATCGTGAATGAATCTAACGGGCGATACTACGAACCGGCACCAGGTCGTAACTACGGCGTGGGCGTCAATGTGGCGTGGCGTTTTGAATAATGCATGACGACGTTTCCGGGGCAGCCCGGAAACGTATTTTCCAGACGTAAATTAATGCCGATACTGCTGTTTCAAATACGATGTTGATTCATCAATAATTTGACATATCGCCGAATAACTTTCTGTTGAATCCCTTTTTTCCAGCGCATCCAACAATGGCTGATACACATTTTGATGCTGAAACGGTTCCATTGAATTTAAATATAAAAAATGCAGGCTTGGTCCCGCTCGCACCCATAATTGTTCAATCATTGCCATTAAGGTTGGCATTTCCGCATAGGTGTATATCTGAAATCGAAATTGATAATTAGTATGCAGCATACGGGTTACATCACCGGCAGATTTTGCCTCATGAAAGGCTTCGGAGAGAGACTTTAGTGCCCTCATTTTATCTGCGGTTATATGTTCTGAGGCCGCTGCTGTCGCCATCCCTTCAAGGTTTTTTCGAATCCGGTTAATTTCAAGATAGGCCGAGTTGGTTAGCGCTGGCACCATAAAGGCCTGAGCAGGCGCTGCCTGAAGCGCCCCGAAGGAAACCAGGCGCAGCAGCGCTTCACGCACCGGCGTAATACTGATGCCCTGGTTTATGGCTATTTCTCGGGTGACTAATCGCTCCCCGGGTTTTAACGCCCCCATGACAAGCGCATTCTTGATATTGTTCTCTACTTGCTGTGTCAAACTGATACGTTGTGCTTTGGCAAAATCCAGCATAATTATTATAACTCCGCGTATTTATTTACCCAGACCATTTATAATTAATAGCTGGGGTTTTATTTTTTGCGCAGAAAATACGATATATATTTTTATCACAATTAGATTTAAGCAAAATTAATAGAAAATTAATCATGCGTAAACTATGTAATCTGGCTGCTGAATCGTTAACTACAGCGGCACGTTAAGTCTGACGACCAGATAGGTGCAGGATTTACCGCTGTCGTTAATAAAACGGCAGTCGTTTGGCGGCCCAAGTTCAAGGCAGTCTCCGGTTTGCATTCGATGCGCTGTATCGCCTTCCATAAACAGCAGCTCGCCTTCCTGCATCCAGATAAGCTGTCGCGCCATGGCGTAGGCCGATGCGGGCATCGGGATGTCGCTACCCGCCGGTAGCTCAATTTGCACCAGATCGACCGGAAGCTCGCCGCGTGGCGAGACGTGGCGACGCAGATAGTGGGTCTGCGGATCGTGCCAGACCGGCTGGTCGGCAAATCGCAGCAGCTTCCCTTCCTGCATTTCTGCACGGGCAATCAGCGTCGACATACTGATACTGAAGGCACCCGAAAGCCGCGCCAGCAGCGCCGCTGTTGGGCTGCTCTCGCCGCGTTCAATTTTGTGGATCATCGCCCGGGAGACACCCGCACGCTCGGCCAATTCGCTCAGCGACCAGCTGCGCGACTCACGCTCAATGCGAATTCTTGCACCGATCCGTTGATTTAAGTTGTCTTCAATAGTATTCATATCGTAATAATATAGTGAACAACACTCAGGGTGCAACTCCATGGCTATTCGTTTTGCAACAAAAGAAGACTGTGCCGCCATTGCGGCAATCTATAACCACGCGGTCGTCCATACCGCCGCTATCTGGAACGATAAAACCGTCGATACCGATAACCGTATTGCCTGGTTTGAAGCGCGTCAGCTCGGTCATTTCCCGGTGCTGGTGAGCGAAGAAAACGGTGTCGTAACCGGCTATGCCTCCTACGGCGACTGGCGTAACTTTGACGGTTTCCGCCACACCGTTGAACACTCAGTCTACGTCCATCCGGAACACCAGGGCAAAGGGCTCGGCAATATTCTGCTCGGCGCGCTGATTGATGAGGCCCGCCGTCGCGGCAAGCACATGATGGTCGCGGGTATCGAATCACAAAACCACGCTTCGTTGCACCTGCACGAGAAGCACGGTTTTGTCATCACGGGGCAGATGCCGCAGGTGGGGACTAAGTTTGGTCGCTGGCTGGATCTCACCTTCATGCAGCTGCAGCTCGATAATCGCAGCGACCCGGATGGACAGGCATGAATCAGTCCCTCACGCTGACGTTCCTGATAGCCGCCGGGATTGGGCTGGTTATCCAGAATACGCTGATGGTCCGTATTACCCAGTCAGCCTCCACTATTCTGGTGGCGATGCTGCTGAACTCGTTGGTGGGCATCGTGTTGTTTGTCAGTATTTTGTTGATTAAACACGGGCTCGCGGGCGTAAGCGAGCTGGTGGCGACCATTAAATGGTGGACGCTAATTCCCGGCCTGCTCGGGTCGTTCTTCGTGTTTGCCAGCATCAGCGGCTATCAGTACGTGGGGGCGGCAACGACCATTGCTGTGCTGGTCGCGAGTCAACTCATCGGCGGGCTGGTGATGGACGTCGTCAGAAGCCACGGCGTACCCTGGCGAGCGCTCATCGGGCCGGTATGCGGCGCGGTGATGTTGATTGTGGGAGCATGGCTGGTAGCAAAGCGCCAGTTTTGATGCACAGCCGGGAATGGCGGTAGGCCGGATAAGGCAGCGCCGCCATCCGGCAACGCGCGCCGTACTGCCTGATGGCGCTGCGCTTATCAGGCCTACAAAACCAATCTGGTAGCCCGGCCAAGCGAAGCGCCGCCGGGAACAATGCCAGACTTAAAGAATGGCCCCACCTGAAGTGAGCTGCTCTTTACGCGTCTCTTCCTGCTCGCGCAGGTGTTGACCATGATGTGAAATCGCCACGCGCAGGCGCTGCTGCTGGGTGAAACGATCTTCGCGACTCAGTTCTGGATCGTCGCTTAATACCACCAGCAATTCATTCATATGCGTAATCACGCTTTCCTGCACCGCGGCATCCACGCGCGCGATGACCTCATCCAGATGTGACATATTCACTCCTTAATTGATTTTCACTTTCGAGAAATCGCTGCCCATCAGGCTGACGCTATAACCCGTAATGTTGCTGCGCGTCGCGTAGAAGGTTTTGCCGTTTGCCAGCGCAATCCACGGTGCCTGTTGGTAGAAAATCTCCTGTGCCTGGTCGTAGAGCGCGGCACGCTTAGCCGGGTCGCTCACCACCAGCGCCTTTTTCACCAGACCATCATACTCTTTATTGCACCAGCGCGCGGCGTTAGAGCCCGTTTTAATGCTGTCGCAGCCGAGCAGCGTATTGGCAAAGTTATCCGGATCGCCGTTGTCCGACATCCAGCCGTACAGCGCGCTGTCGTGCTCACCCTTGCGGATACCGGTGAGGTATTCACCCCACTCATAGCTGACGATCTTCGCTTTGATACCCACTTTCGCCCAGTCGTTCTGGATCATCTCCGCAATACGGCGCGAGTTCGGGTTATACGGACGCTGTACCGGCATCGACCACAGGGTCACTTCCGCGCCCTTCTCAAGCCCTGCCTGTTTCAGCAACGCTTTCGCTTTTTCCGGATCGTAACTGTAGTCTTTGAGATCTTTGCTGTAGCCCATCATGTTCGGCGGGATCGGCGATTTTGCCACGGTGCCGGAGCCCATAAACACCGCGTTAACGATAGCCTGTTTGTCGGTGGCGTAGTTTAACGCCTGACGTACCAGCACGTTATCAAACGGCTTTTTCTCGGTATTAAACGCCAGATAGCCGACGTTCAGTGCCTCAACCGCATGCAGCGTCAGATCTTTATTACCCTTAATGACGTCGAACTGAACCGGCGACGGTGCCGGAATTATCTGGCATTCGTTGGTTTGCAGTTTCGCCAGACGCGTTTCCACGTTTGGGGTAATGGAGAAGATCAGATGCTTAGTCGGTACCGCGCCGTCCCAATAGTTCGGGTTTGCCAGGTAACGAATCTGTGAATCCACCTTGTACTGTTGCAGTACGTACGGGCCGGTGCCAATTGGCCAGTTGTCGACGTTTTCCGGCGTGCCTTTTTTCATCATCTGGTCGGCATATTCCGCCGACAGAATCGAAGCGAAGTCCATCCCCCAGTCAGCAAGGAACGCGGCGTTCGGTTCGCTCAGCACAAACTGGACATGATAATCATCGACCTTCTTCACCTCTTTGATGAGCTTATCGAGGCCAACATCGCTGAAGTACTCGTAGTTGCCCTGCGACACTTTGTGATACGGGTGATTGACATCTTTCTGGCGCATGACGGAGAAAATCACGTCATCAGCGTTGAAATCACGCGTTGGTTTGAAGAATTTGTTGCTGTTGAACTTCACGCCCTGACGCAGCGTGAAAGTATAGGTCAGGCCATCCGGAGAGATGGTCCAGTCCGTTGCCAGTGAAGGCACCGGGGTATTTTTCACCGGATCAAAGTTGATCAAGCGGTTATACAGCACCTGCGAGCTGGCCACGAACGACGGGCCGGAGCTGGCAATCTGCGGGTTGAAGGATTCTGGCGATGCTTCGGAACAGTAAACCAGCGTGTCGGTGTTTGCCGCATAGGCGCTTGCCGGTAACAGCGCGCTGAAGGCCAGCGCGAGGAGCGTTTTCCCCGTGGTGTTCCCTGTGATCATGGTTATAAGCCTTTCGATTTTATTATATGGACGGCTTAATAACAGCACAGGGGCAGATAACTGGCAAATAACCAATTTGTCTCAGGTTATGCTGAATAACCGTTTATTGCTGGTTTCTTCATCGCCTGTCTTTTGATTTGACTTAAGTCCAGCCATTCAATGCCGCGAGAATTACCCTATTTACCCCTCTCTTTCGCCGTTTGTTGCTTTTTGCTTTGGGTAAAGTAATCCCGTGAAGAAGTCTATGGGACAGGAACGTGGCAAAAACTCTTTTACGCAGTGGAAGTCTTGATGACTTTCAGGCCGTAGGCGGCGGCGGGCAAACCGTATTTCATTCTGCGCTTCAGGTGCGCGAAACGCTGCGTTTACGCAAACAGCTGGCGTTGGCCGACTGCCTGGCGATACCGCAACTGAATGATGAAGGCGATCGCGTTGACTGGTACTCCCCGGTCGATGGCGAGATCATTGGCTGGAAAGCCGCCGATGAGGCCGAGCGCACCCGCGCGCTACACTATTTAGAAAGCTTGCAAGAAAGCGCCCGAGCGCTCAGTAAAAAATGTCTGCAATCAGATAAAACCGCACAGCAGCTTTTTGGCGCGCTGCTGGAAAAATCGCTGCAGTTTCCCGGCGAAAACCACCTCTTTCTGGTAGCGGGCAAACCAGTTATCAGCTTCTGGGGCTTCGTAAATCTTAACGAAAGCGCGCGTGAAGATGCGCTCGATTGCCTGCGCTACGTCGAGCCGGAAATCATAGTCGAAGAAGAGCCGGTAATCACCGAAGTGCCTGAAGTGGAAGAGCCTGAAGAGGTTCTCGTCACGTTTAGTGAAGCCGATGCTCCGCTTATCTCCGCCAATGAACCATTAATAAACGCCTATACGCTGCCGGTGGAAGAAGCCGAAGAGCCGCATACACCGGCTGCCGCTGTAATAGCAGTGCCAAAAACGCGTCGTCCGCGTTGGGTCTGGGGGCTGCCGCTGGCCGCTGCGGTTGCAGCCGTAGCCATTGCCGTCCCGTTGATGATCCCCACTACGCAGGCTGAGTCAGAACCCGTCGCTCAGGTTGAACCTGCGCCTGTGCCTGCACCAGCCATGCCAAAAGCGCCCGACATGCCGATGCTAATTAGCGATCTGCCGCTGCATCAGGCGAGCGTCAAGCCAGAACCTGTCGTTGAGCCAGAAGAAAAACCGGTGGTGATCGCCGTTATTCCTAAAGATGCGATGGTGATGGATGCCGACCAGCTTCGCGCCGGAACCACCCGCTTCCTGAACGGCACCTGGCGCGTCCAGATGGACGTCAGCGACGCCCACAGTGGCAAAGCGCCAAGCCTGCGTTATCAGATTCAGAACAACAAAGGCACCGCTCGCGTGGTGCGTGAAGGCAGTATCGTCTGCAAAGCGGCGGTCTTCTCTGGCCTGCATCAAAACGGCGAGTTGATGATAAAGAGCCGCGGTAACGCGCAGTGCAGCGACGGCGCACGCTATCCGCTGCCGGAAATTAGCTGCAAGCCTGGCAACAGCAACGTCGCCGTCTGCACCGCACGGTTTGATACTAAAACCGTCGTGCCGTTGACCTTTAAAAAGACGGGAGCCTAAGCCATGTTGGTCACCCTTTGCGATTACAAACAGAGCGTTACGCTGATTGCCAACAGCGGCGTACAGTTCCTGGATTTCGGCCTGAGTCCACAAGAGTCGTTGCAGCACGGGCGCTTCGTGCGCAAAACCGCCAACGGCCCCCTGTTGCGCCTTGATTATGACGTGGTCAATCAGCGCTATACGCTGCCGGGTGAGCCCGGTCGCGCGCCTGAAGTAGTTAAGCCCGAATCCACGCTTGCCCTGCACCACTCGCTGACGCTGCTCGACGGCGTCTGGCTGCCGCTGCCGTTCCTGCGCTTTAACCCGCCACGGACCTTCGTTGAAGGGCCGGATAACTGGGCTCGCGTGCAGATAAGAAAGCTCGCAGAACCGGACAGCGCGGGCAACACTCACCGCGTAACGCTGGCGTTCGACAGCCAGATAAGCCCGGACGATGCGATGTCGCTCTCCCCGGTCGCTGGCGATCTGCTGAACGGCACCCGTTTTGCGTTGGCCTGGCGCGATAATGAAATTGCCGACTTCCTCGATCAGACCTGGATTGACGGCTGGCTGCGCGAAGTGTTCCAGCACACCACTACCGCTCATGAAGCCCGAAGCGAACGTGATATTGCCCAGGCGCTGCGTAGCTTTGAATATCAGGGCCACTGGATGAACATCCTGGCGCTGCTCGGCGAACAGCTGACGGTGCCGGAAATTAAAATGGTCACCGCCACCCTCAGCACGCCTGCAATCCCGGTGGATTTAATTCTGGACGTGGGCAACACCCACACCTGCGGCGTGATCATCGAAGATCACGGCGATGCCAATGACGGCCTGCGTCAGACCGCCGAGCTACAGGTACGCTCGCTAAGCGAGCCGCAATATCTGAACGAACCGCTGTTTACCAGCCGAGTCGAGTTCTCAGAATCCCGCTTTGGCAAGCAGCACTTCTCCGTCGAAAGCGGGCGCGAAGACGCCTTTATCTGGCCATCTCTGGTGCGTGTGGGCGATGAAGCCCGCAAGCTGGCAATGCAGCGCTCCGGCACCGAAGGCTACAGCGGCATCTCCAGCCCGCGCCGCTACCTGTGGGATGAAACTCCAACGGTCCAGGACTGGCGCTTTAGCCAGATGAACGGCAAAACCCAGCGCGAACCGCTGGCGACGGCCTTCCCGTTGATGAACCTGATGAATGATGAGGGCCAGCCACTGTTTACCCTGCCGCCGGACGAGCGCATGCCGGTCTTCTCGCCGCAGTATAGCCGCAGCACCCTGATGACCCACATGCTCTGCGAGCTGCTGGCGCAGGCGCTGGGGCAAATTAACAGCGTGGCTACCCGTCTGCGTCTGGGCTTCCCGGCTTCGCCACGCCAGCTACGTACGCTTATCCTCACCCTGCCGTCGGCGATGCCGAAGCAGGAGCGCGAGATTTTCCGTCGCCGCATGTTTGAAGCCATTGCGCTGGTATGGAAAGCCATGGGCTGGCACCCGCAGGACGACGATTTTGCTAACGTTCGCCTGCAGGAAAAGAGCGTCGTGCCGATTCCGAAAATTCATATGGAATGGGATGAAGCCAGCTGCGGTCAGCTGGTGTGGTTGTACAACGAAGCCATTTCCCATTTTGCCGGACAAACCGAAGCGCTCTTCACCGCGATGGCCCGCCCGGACCGCCAACCCGAAGCCGGTGAAACGGCTGGCCGTACGCTGCGCGTTGCCTCACTGGATCTCGGTGGCGGCACCACCGATATGGCCATCGCCGAGTACCAGTTAGATGACGGTATCGGCGGCAACGTCAAAATCACCCCGCAGCTGCTGTTCCGCGAAGGGTTCAAAATTGCCGGTGATGATGTGCTGCTGGATATTATTCAGCGTTGCGTCCTGCCCGCGCTGCAAACCCAGCTGCAAAAATCGGGCGTCGCCGATGCCCAGGCGCTGATGGCTACGCTGTTTGGCGATTCAGGTCGCTTAGACACGCAGGCAGTGCTGCGCCAGCAGACCACCTTGCAACTGTTTATGCCGATAGGCCACGCGATTCTCGCGGCGTGGGAGCAGAGCGATGTACAGGACCCGCTGGCCGGGTTGCATGCCACCTTTGGTGAATTACTGACGCAAACGCCAACCCGTAACGTCATGAACTATGTCGGGCAGGCCATCGAACACGCCCTGCCTGCCGGAAGCGCGCCGTTTGACCTGCTTGCCGTACCATTGGAAGTCACCTTCAGCACCCTCCAGTCAGCCATGCTGGCAGGCGAATTTACCCTTGCGGGTCCGCTACACGCGCTGTGTGAGGCCATTTCCCATTACCGCTGCGACGTGCTGCTGGTAACCGGGCGTCCTGGCTGCCTGCCGGGCGTCCAGGCGCTGATTCGCTACCTCCAGCCGGTACCGGTTAACCGCATGGTCTGGCTGGATAAATACCACGTTCACGAGTGGTATCCGTTCAGCCAGCAAGGGCGTATTGGCAACCCCAAATCCACCGCCGCCGTCGGCGCGATGCTGTGCAGCCTGGCGCTGGACCTTCGTCTGCCGCACTTTAACTTTAAAGCGGCAGATATCGGCGCCTATTCCACCGTGCGCTATCTGGGCGTACTGGATAAAACCGTCAATACGCTGCGCGATGAGAATATCTGGTATCAGGATCTCGACCTCGATAAGCCCGGCGCGAAGCTCGACGCCCGTCTGCACTTTCCGCTGCGCGGCAACGTCACCCTCGGCTTCCGTCAGCTGGCGAATACCCGCTGGCCAGCCACGCCGCTCTACACCCTGAGTATCAACTCGCCGGAACTGGCCCGCGCCATCGCCGGTGACGGCGTACTGCAGGTACGACTGAAACTTCAGGGCGGGAGCAAAAGCGAAGCGCCACAGGCATTCGTGCTCAGCGATGCGTGGTTGCAGGACGGCACGCCGGTCTCACCGGATGCGCTGACCCTGAAGCTAAATACGTTGGCCGACCGCCGTCATAGCGGCAGCCACTACTGGATTGATAGCGGGAGCGTATTCCTGAAATGACCACCGTACACGCAGTAATGGACTGGCTCGCCACCGAGCGACACGCGCATCCGGCGCTGGATGATGATGCAGATGCCCTGCTTATTCGGCTGCTGGCTCTTGACGCGCAGCAGCAAACGCACCAACAGGCGATAGCGCGCCGCGCCAGTATCGCGCTGTTCGGCCATTCACAGCCGTCTAAAGCGCATCTTCTCCGTACGCTATGCGGCAGCGGCGAAGGTCGCTTGACGGTGCAAAGCGGTAGCAAAACGCTCGACTACTTCAGCCACATCAATCCGGGCCATAGCCTGACGCAAATGGCGCTGCGCTTTAGCCGAGATCAGTCCACGCCGGACGATGCCTTCCCGCTGCGCCTAAAACTGATTAGCGAAGCGGAGCTGGTTCAACTATTTATCACCCACGCCTGGCAGCGCGGCGATGTCCGTCCTCCGGACAGCAGCGTTATCGCCCAACGCCTGCGCGGCTGGCAAAGTTTACGCCAGCCGCAGCCGGTTCCAGGTCTGACGGCGACGGACATAGCCACCATCAGCCGATTCTGGCGCGACACGCTGCCAACGGCCTATCAGCAGATTGATGATGCGCTGTGGTATCAGTTTGCTCACCTGCTGCCGTCTTTGGATCTCAGCGCTCGCGCTCGCGCCTGGTCGTTGCTGTGGGGTGAACAACAGGAACTTACCCAGCAGTGGTTAACGCTTGCCCATACGCTGCATCAGTTGGGCAATCGCCGGGAAGTGATGGCGCCGCTGAGCCTGCTGGTTGATGCGTTCGCCCTGCCGATGGATGCTTTCTTAACGCCGGGTGGCGAAACCGACGATGCCGTTCTGGTGCATCCCTTAACCCACGACGGCTACCAGAACGCCGTCAGTGTGCCGGTCACGACGCTGGCGCAGCTTACGCTGGAACTGGTGCTCAGCACCGAACACGGCGTGCTGGATAACGTCGATATTATCGATATTCCCGTACCACCACGGGATGAAGCGTCTCCGCTATGGGTCTGCAAATGCCGCTGGTTGCTGGATTACTACCGCCAGCAACAGCAGCCGGACATTCTGCTCACCTGTAACGCCACCGCCCAGCGAACGGCGATTCCGGACACCGCAAAAACGCTGCTGCGTTGGGTAACCGAAACTCAACCCGTGCAGGAGAATAAACTGCCGGGTCTGGTGTGGGCCATTACGCCGGAAGACGACCGCTTCGTGCATAAACGTCATTTCGATGAAGCGATCCAACAGTTGGTGGGCAAACCCGGTCAGCATTGGGGAACCCTGCAAGCGCTCGATCACAGTAGCCTACAGCGCCTGATTGAGTGGCTGTCTCAGGCCTCACAGTCAGAATTACGCCAGCGTCGTTTCGCCGCGATGGCGACTGCCCGTCAGCAACAGTTACGCACGCTGTGCCAGCCGCTGCTGGCTCCGGCGCAGCCAGACACCGCAAAAGTCGAAGCCATGATCCGCGAACTACAGACGCACGCCGCACGCCATGGTGAGCTGCTGGAAAGCCTACTGCCTGAACTTGCGGCATTCGATGCCCTTTGCCAGGTTCAGCAGCAGCGCGAAGAGAAAGTCAGCGGCCTGTTTAATGATGCGGTAGACCTGTTCGCCGCACCAGAATCGGTGATGGAAAATACGCTGGTTCATCAGGATCATGGCTCGCAGGCCTACGCGCTGTGGTGTAAACATTTACGTCAATGGAGCCGTCAGCCACATGCCCTGCTCAGCGCCGATTCGCAGCAGCAGCTCGCCTTATCGCTTCTCGTTGCCAGCCAGCGTCTGGCGCTGGCGCAGCAGCTGCGACGCGCCAGCGCCGAACAGCAGGCCGGTGCCGCACAGCTTCGGGCTATTATCGGCAACTTCATTAACTGGCTGGGCTACGCAGAGCAACCTGTGTCGCAACGCCCGGCAAGCCGCATCGCCAAAGGTGAGGCCATTTTCGCCCTCCCCGCCGCGCCATCCCGTGTGCGTCTTACCCAGCTAGGTGAGCAGCCGGTACATGCCGCAACGCGCTACGTTTATGATTGGCTGGTAGCGCTTTATGCGCGCAGCACCGAACCAGGTGAAGCCGTTAACCCGCTGGCATTAAACCGTGACGCACAGCAAACGCTACAAACGATTCTCCGGTAACCCCTCGGCGGCACAAGGATGTGAACCGCTTTCAAAAGCTGAAAAAAAACGTGCGAAATCCGCATCACGGATATTCAACCCGCGGGAGCCTCTTTACACTCGATAAATAACCCGAGTCGATAAGAGGCCACCATGACCATCACCTGTACCCTATTTATTCGCGGCGAAGCCTGCGCCGCGCAAAACGCCGCCACCTTCACACGCCAGAATCCGGTCACCCAAGAGACGGCGAGCATTGCGCCTGCCGCCACGCTGAAAGATGCCACCCGCACCGCCGATGCCGCCGCCGCCGCGTTTCCACAGTGGCGCGATACGTCGCCAGGTGAGCGTCGCCGTCTGCTGCTGGCCGCCGCGGATGAGTTGGAAAAACGCAGCGAGCAGTTTGTCGCTACCATGAACGCCGAAACCGGCGCTACGCCGCACTGGGCGGGGTTCAATGTGCACCTCGGGGCTGATATTCTGCGCGAAGCCGCGGCGCTGACCACGCAGATTGACGGTCAGGTGATCCCGTCAAATATTCCCGGTAATCTGGCGATGGCCACCCGCCAGGGCGCGGGCGTCGTGCTCGGTATGGCGCCGTGGAATGCGCCGATTATTCTGGCGGTACGCGCTATCGCCACGCCGCTTGCCTGCGGCAATACGGTGATCCTTAAAGGCTCCGAACTTTCACCGGCGACACAAGGGTTGATTATTGCCTCGCTGGCAGCGGCGGGCTTCCCGGCAGGCGTGGTGAACTATCTTACCTGTGCGCCGCAGGATGCTCCCGCGCTGGTTGAGACCTTAATTGCCCACCCCGGCGTACGGCGGATTAACTTCACCGGCTCTACGCCGGTTGGGCGAATCATTGCCCAGACCTGTGCTAAACACCTTAAGCCGGTGGTGCTCGAACTCGGCGGTAAAGCGCCGTTGCTGGTGCTGGATGACGCGGATATCGACCAGGCCGCCGCTGGCGCGACCTTCGGAGCCTTTGCTAACGCTGGGCAGATCTGTATGTCGACCGAGCGCATTATCGTTGAGCAGGCGGTTGCCGAACCGTTTATTCAGGCGCTCGTTAAACGGGTCAATGCGCTGCCGAATGGCGTACTGGGTTCGGTAGTGGATAACAAAACCGTGGAGCGCTGTAATGCGCTGATTGATGACGCGCTGGCCCAAGGTGCGACGCTATTGACCGGTGGGAAAGCGGAGTCAACATTCATGTCCGCCACGCTGCTTGATGGCGTCACACCGGCTATGCGTATCTGGCACGAGGAGTCATTCGGTCCGGTGAAAGCCGTTATACGTGCGAATGACCAACAGGATGCCGTGCGGATAGCCAATGACAGCGCCTACGGGCTTTCATCCGCCGTCTACAGTCGGGATACCGCCCGCGCGTGGAACGTGGCGCAGGCTCTACAAACCGGAATCTGTCACATCAATGGCCCTACGGTCCACGATGAAGCCCAAATGCCGTTTGGCGGCACCAAAGATTCTGGATACGGACGCTTTGGTGGTCGAGCGGGGATACATGAATTTACGGAACTGCGCTGGGTGACAATGCAGACGCAGCCGCGAAAGCTGCCGTTCTAGTGAATTTTTAGCATTCGTGACATGCCAATCGTCCTTTCGCAAAGCCAATAAACCATGTCACGCGGTTTATTGGCCGGCAGCCTACGCTAATCCAGCAACACTTTGCCCTGTAAATAGGTTCGCGCGACGCCGCTCATCAACACTCGCTCTCCCACCCATTCACAGCGGATATCACCGCCTCGCGCAGAAACCTGCCGCGCCAACATCTGCGTTTTAGCCAATTTTTCACCCCAGTATGGGATTAGCATGGTATGCGCAGAACCGGTAACCGGATCTTCCCACACCGCTTCTCCCGGAGAGAAAAATCGGCTGACAAAATCGTATTCACCGTCGCCTGGTGCCGTCACGGAGACCTTATGTTCGCCAGGGATCATCGCGCTGATATTCGGTTTCAGCGCTTCAACTTGCTGGCGGCTCTCAAGCTCAATAACCCAAGCACGACCTTTGCGTGCATTCACATAGTGGCTCAGGTCAAGCGCTTGCAGCATGTCTGCTGGCGGCACGGCGTCGTGGGTTGGGCAGGCTGGGAAATCCAGCGTCAGCCATGCTTCGCGTCGAGAGACGGTTAGGCGCCCGGAGAGCGTCTCGAAGTGAACGCGTTCATCGGGATAGTGAAGGTGCTGAAAGACAACATGCGCGCTAGCAAGCGTGGCATGACCACAAAGATTGACTTCATTTTGGGTCGTAAACCAGCGCAGGGAGAAACCGCTGCGTTGTTTCACGATAAACGCCGTTTCCGATTGATTATGTTGCTGAGCCATTCTCAATAGCGTTTCATCGGGTAGCCAGTCATCCAGCAGGCAGACCGCCGCCGCGTTGCCGCCAAAAGCCCGGTCGCTGAAGGCATCAACCATATAAAAATCAATCTCGTGCATGCGTATTCCCTCGTCATCAGTGCGTCATAGCAAACTGACACAAAAAATTAACATCGACAAGTCTCTTTGTTTTTGCAAAAGGTGACAACGTCACACAAATATAATAATGAGAGGTATGTCACAAAACGATTGTATTTGCCGCATTATTCGCTTTAAGATCGTACGTCTCTTCTTTTTTCTAACGCTCCCGGTGCATTTTTATGACAACAAACACGGTCTCTCGTCGGATCGCGTGGCTTCGGGTAGTCACGCTGGCTATCGCTGCTTTTATCTTCAATACCACTGAATTTGTGCCGGTTGGCCTGCTGTCTGATATAGCCAGCAGCTTCGGTATGGAAACGGCGCAGGTGGGCATTATGCTGACCATCTACGCCTGGGTCGTGGCGCTGATGTCACTGCCTTTTATGCTGCTCACCAGCCAGATTGAACGCCGTAAGCTATTGATTGGGCTGTTTGTCTTATTCATTGCCAGCCACGTGCTGTCGTTCCTTGCGTGGAACTTTACCGTGCTGGTTATCAGCCGTATCGGTATTGCCTTTGCCCACGCGGTGTTCTGGTCAATTACCGCCTCTTTAGCCATTCGCATGGCTCCCGCCGGTAAACGCGCTCAGGCGCTGAGCCTGCTGGCCACCGGTACGGCGCTGGCGATGGTATTTGGGATCCCGCTTGGCCGTATCGTGGGCCAGTACTTCGGTTGGCGAACCACCTTCTTTGCCATTGGCGTGGGTGCGTTGATAACCATGCTGGCGCTGATAAAACTGCTGCCGCGCCTGCCAAGCGAACACTCCGGTTCACTGAAAAGCCTGCCGTTGCTGTTCCGTCGCCCGGCGCTGGTGAGCATCTATTTGCTTACCGTGGTAGTGGTGACCGCGCATTATACCGCCTACAGCTATATTGAACCGTTTGTGCAGACCGTCGCCGGGCTGAGCGGCAACTTTGCGACCATTCTGCTGCTGGTGCTTGGCGGTGCGGGGATTATTGGCAGCGTGATTTTTGGCAAACTGGGCAATCTGCACGCATCGGGGTTAATCAGCAGCGCAATTGGCTTGCTGCTTGCCTGTCTGCTGTTGTTGCTTCCCGCGGCGCAGGATGCGGCGCACCTGGCAGTGTTAAGCATCTTCTGGGGCATCGCCATTATGGTTATCGGTCTCGGTATGCAGGTGAAAGTGCTGGCGCTGGCACCGGATGCTACCGACGTGGCGATGTCGCTATTTTCCGGGATTTTTAATCTTGGGATTGGCGCAGGTGCGCTGCTTGGAAGCCAGATCAGTACCCATTTGTCGATGTCGTCGATTGGCTATGTGGGCGCCGTACCGGCACTCGCGGCGCTTATCTGGTCGGTAGTGATTTTCCGCCGCTGGCCTGCGGCATCGTTAGAGGAACAGGCGCATCAGCATTGATGCGCTCAGCCGGGCTACAACGCTGAACGTAGCCCGGCCGGGGAAACCTTACGCGTGATACGTCGTAATAATTTCCAGCACGCCGTTAATAATAAACTGCACGCCCATACACACCAGCAGGAAGCCCATCAGACGGGAAATGGCTTCAATGCCCCCTTTCCCGACCAGACGCATAATCGCCCCTGAACTGCGTAAACATCCCCACAGAATGACCCCCACCAGCGCAAAGATAATCGGCGGTGCTACCAGAATCACCCAATCCGGGAAGTTGGCGCCATGTTTTACCGTCGAGGCGGAACTGATGATCATGGCAATCGTTCCTGGGCCTGCGGTGCTTGGCATGGCGAGCGGCACAAATGCAATATTCGCGGTCGGCTCATCCTCCAGCTCTTCTGATTTGCTGCGCGCCTCCGGCGAGTCATGCGCCTTCTGCTGCGGGAACAGCATGCGGAAACCAATAAAGGCGACAATCAAGCCCCCGGCGATACGCAGCCCAGGTATTGATATCCCGAATGTATTCATCACCACCTGGCCCGCATAATAGGCCACCATCATAATGGCGAAGACGTACACCGAGGCCATCAGCGACTGCCGGTTGCGCTCTGCGCTGTTCATATTACCCGAGAGCCCGAGGAACAGCGCTACGGTCGTTAAAGGGTTTGCCAGCGGCAGTAATACCACCAGCCCAAGCCCAATTGCCTGAATAAGTTCCTTCATAAACGTCTCAAAATCCTGTCTGTTTGACGAAAAAATACATGCTGTACACCAGGCCATTCCCCACCAGCGCAGCATATCTGGCTTCGGGAAGGCTAAGTACAGGATATCCTATTTATGGCTGTCTGAACCGTTTTAGCAATTCGTGGCATCGCTCCATTCATTCAGTTGACTTATGGTTGCATGAGAAATAATATCCACCGCAACTAAAGTACTTGCCAGGGCAACCACTGTGAACAGCACAAGCGATCTCTTCAATGAAATGATTCCACTTGGGCATCTGATTCACATGGTTAACCAGAAAAAAGATCGCTTACTCAACGAGCATTTATCGCCAGAAGACATTACCGCTTCGCAGTTCAGAGTGCTTTGCTCTATTCGCTGCAAAGGCAGTATCACTCCCGTGGAGTTGAAAAAGACCCTGTCGGTGGATCTGGGCGCGCTCACTCGCATGCTTGATCGTTTGCTGTGTCGGGGCTGGATAGCCCGGTTACCTAATCCAAACGACAAGCGGGGTGTATTGATTCAACTGACGCCAGAAGGCGCCACTATTTGTGAACAATGCCACCAGCTCGTTGGGCAAAACCTGCACCAGGAATTAACAAAAAACTTAACGGCAAATGAAGTTGCGACGCTCGAACTTCTCCTTAAAAAAATATTGCCGTAAACAGAAGAAGAGGTAAGACGATGTCCAGACGTAACACTGACGCTATTACTATTCATAGCATTTTGGACTGGATCGAGGATAACCTGGAATCACCGCTGTCACTGGAAAAAGTGTCAGAGCGTTCTGGTTACTCAAAATGGCACCTGCAGCGGATGTTCAAAAAAGAGACCGGTCATTCATTAGGTCAGTACATCCGCACCCGTAAGCTGACGGAAATCGCCCAGAAGTTAAAAGAAGGCAATGAGCCCATTCTCTATCTGGCCGAACGTTACGGTTTTGAATCGCAGCAGACGCTGACGCGAACGTTTAAAAACTACTTTGATGTGCCACCGCACAAGTATCGCGTAACGAATATGCGTGAAGACTCTCGCTACCTGTTCCCTATTAATCACTGTGTCTGCTAATCGCCTGCAATAAGACGTATCGAGGAAAGAATGAAACTGTTCGCTGCCGTTGCTCTCGTCACCCTGACGATGGCCGCAAGCGTAAGCTATGCGGAACAACTACCGGCACAAAATAACGCCCATCAAACCATGCTGATGCCTTCTGCCAGCAACCAGTCGCCGTTTGATTTTAATCATATGGCCGCCGGTAGCGATAAATCAGATGAACTGGGCGTACCGTATTACAACGATAACAATCGCTAAACGCTGTTGCCCCGCTCCGGCGGGGCTTTTTTATTGCCCTATCCCTTCACCGCTCGGCGAAATCCCGGGATCTTCAGACCAAAGACGTTAATCAACAGCCCGGCCATAATCAGCAGTGCGCCCACCAATTGCATGGCCGTCAGCGTCTCATCCAGCAGCAGCGCTGCGCTAGCCAGCCCAACCACCGGTACCAGCAACGACAGCGGTGCCACGCGCCAGGTTTCATAACGCCCCAGCAGTGAGCCCCATATCCCATAGCCAATGATACTCGCAACAAAAGAGAGGTAGGCCAGCGACAGCACGGTGGTGAGATTAATATGAATGAGGCTTTGCGCCATCAGGTGTGGGCCTTCGAACACCCATGAGCTCAGCATAAACGGCCCTATCGGAATCAGCGCGCTCCATACCACCAGCGACATCACGCCGGTTTTCGACGGGTGCAGCATAATCTTTTTGTTGAAGATATTGCCGCACGCCCAACAAAGTGCGGCGCCCAGCGTCAGCATAAAGCCCAATAGCTGCACGTGCTGCCCGGTCATACTGGTCTCAATCAGCACCAGCACGCCAAACACGGCCAGCGAGATCCCCACCAGTTGCTTACGCTGCAAGCGTTCACCGAAGACAAACGCCCCAAGAATGATGGTAAAGAAGGCCTGCGCCTGGAGGACCAGTGACGCTAATCCGGCTGGCATGCCGAAGTTAATGGCGCAGAACAAGAAGGCAAACTGGCCAAAGCTGATGGTCAGCGCATAGCCCAGCAACAACGGCAGCGGTACACGGGGGCGCGGCACAAAGAACAGCGCAGGAAAGGCGACAAACAGGAAGCGAAGTCCCGCCAGCAGCAGCGGCGGCATGCCATGCAGCCCAACTTTGATAACCACAAAATTCAGTCCCCATACCACCACTACCAGCAGTGCTAGAAGCCCATCTTTACGCGTCATACACGCTCCACCGTTTTTTAAATTTATGTAAACACATTCAAAGTAACGAAAAATTCAGCCCAGGAATAGATCATTATTTCTGGCAGGCTGCGATCGCACTTCCCGACACGGACTTATCTATACAAGCTTCTTATGGCGTGATATTTGTGAAAGAGATAACAAAAAAAAACACAACCACATCTCTCGGGCAGGAAAATGAAACCAACAACCAGACGATCCACGATTGCGCTGCTGGCCTCGTCGTTACTATTAACCATCGGGCGCGGTGCAACGCTGCCGTTTATGACTATTTACCTCACGCGGCAGTACGCAATGAAGGTAGACGCTATCGGCTATGCGCTGTCCATCGCCCTGGTAGTCGGCGTCATCTTTAGCCTTGGCTTCGGTATTCTGGCGGACAAGTTCGATAAGAAACGCTATATGCTGATAGCCGTGACGTTTTTTATCGCCGGTTTTGTCGCGATCCCGCTAGTACACAACGTGCCGCTGGTGGTGTTCTTTTTCTCGCTGATCAACTGCTCGTACTCGGTTTTCTCAACCGTTCTGAAGGCGTATTTCTCCGATACGCTGACGGCAACGACCAAAGCGCGCATCTTTTCGCTTAACTACACCTTCCTCAATATTGGCTGGACCATTGGCCCGCCGATTGGCACGCTGCTGGTGATGTACAGCATTAACCTGCCGTTCTGGCTGGCGGCGATTTGCGCTGCGTTCCCGCTGCTGTTTATCCAGCGCTACGTGGTACGCGTCAATTCCGCTGAAATGACGGAGACACCGGTGGCCTGGTCGCCGTCCGTGCTGTTGCACGACCGGGCGCTGCTGTGGTTTACCCTTTCCGGCCTGCTGGCCTCGTTCGTTGGCGGCTCATTCGCCACCTGTATGTCGCAGTACGTTCTGACGTTTGGCGATAGCACTTTTGCCGAGAAAGTGGTGGCGGTGATCCTGCCGGTTAACGCCGCGGTGGTGGTGACGTTGCAGTACGCCATCGGTCGCCGCTTAACGGCCAGCAATCTGAAACCGCTAATGACCTTCGGCACCCTGTGTTATGTGCTGGGTCTGGCCGGTTTTATGATATCGGGAAGCAACCTTCTGTTCTGGGGGCTGGCAGCGGCGGTCTTTACGCTGGGTGAGGTTATTTACGCGCCGGGTGAATATATGCTGATTGATAACATTGCCCCACCGGGCATGAAGGCCAGCTATTTCTCTGCACAAGCGCTGGGCTGGCTTGGTGCTGCGCTGAACCCGCTGTTGACCGGGCAGATACTGACGCATTTCGCGCCTTACGCGCTGTTCCCTATTATGATGGTGGTTATCGTGCTGGCGTGGTGGCTGATTATTCGCGGCATTAAGGCCAGTTCCTGGGGAGCGACGGTTAGCGTTGCGTGAAGGGTTTCCCGGGGTCGGCGTTCCGCCTCGCCCGGGCTACCCGTTTTGTAGCCCGGCCAAGCGAAGCGCCGCCGGGATGCACAGGAATTACCAGATATCAGCCGCAATCCCGGTCACAAGACGCACTTTATCCCACTGCTGCTGCTCGCTCAGGCTGTTCCCCTCTTCCGTCGAGGCAAATCCACACTGCGGGCTCAGGCAAATTTGATCCAGCGCGACATACTGTGATGCTTCTTCTACGCGCGCTTTCACACCCTGTGGGTTTTCCAGTTCACCGTTTTTGGTGGTGATAAGCCCCAGCACGGCTTTCTGATGCCCAGGACGAATAAAGCGCAGCGGCGCAAAATCACCGGAACGGTCGTTGTCATACTCAAGGAAGAACGCATCAACATTCACGCGACCAAACAGAATTTCCGCCACCGGCTCGTAGCCGCCTTCAGAAATCCAGGTAGAGCGGAAGTTACCGCGACACACGTGCAGGCCAACGATCAGATCGTCCGGTTTTCCTTCCAGCGCGCGGTTCAGCACGTCGGCATAGATAGCCGCCAGCTTATCCGGGTCGTCACCGCGTTCACGTACCTGACGGCGCTGGTCGTCAGAGCACAGGTATGCCCAGACGGTGTCATCCAACTGCAGATAGCGACAGCCTGCATCATAAAATGCGCGGATAGCGTCGCGCCAGGTGTCCGCCAGATCGTTAAAGTAATCGGCCAGATCCGGGTATACGTTGGCATCGATATCTTTACGACCACCGCGGAAATGCAGCACGCTCGGGCTTGGGATAGTCATTTTTGGCGTGGCATCACCGCTGATGCTCTTCAGGAAGCGGAAATCTTCGAGCATGGGGTGCTCGCCAAAGCCCAGCTTACCGGTCACGCGAATGCCGTGGGCACGCGTTTGTACCCCGTTGAACTGGATGCCCTTATCGGAGTCGTAACGCTCTACGCCCTGTAGTCCATCAAAGAAATCAAAGTGCCACCAGGCGCGACGGAATTCACCGTCGGTGACCACATGCAGACCGCAGTCGCACTGATGCTGCACCACGCGCCGAATCTCGGCATCCTCTACGGCACGAAGCTGCTGCGCGTTGATTTCGCCGTTAGCTAACTGCTGGCGGGCTTCTTTAATCGCCAGAGGGCGTAAAAAACTGCCAACGATGTCGGCGCGATAAGGGGCGTGTTGATGTGTCATGCGATCTCCTTACTCCATCAGGCAAACTCGTTGCCCTGAGTGATAATTTATTATTTGAACCATTTAGACTTCTGGATGGCTATATGTCCAGATAGTGTCATTTGGCTGTCACTCAGGCAAACGAGAAATCTTCATGGCTATTGAAAAATTTTCATGATCCCGATTGAAAGACAAATCCTTCATCCTGCCAACCGGTGATACCGCCAATCATAATTAATACAGGTATTTTCATGTGCGAATATTCCAATCGTCCGTGTACTGCACATTCCCGTCACAGTATTTCCAGGTGATACGCTCATACATCAGCGACACCGCTTCCATGTGATTAATCTGCGCATTCCCGGCCATCTTAGCGTTTGGCATACCTGGATTCACACCGGTAACCTTCACACCCTCGATTGTCATGATGAAATAACACTCTTCTTGCCCTGCATCATTAATACGGTACCAACGTATTTCGGCGCTTTTCAGCTTCTGTCCAGTCGCTACCGCTTTGTAGAGGTAAGGAGATGAGGAATCGAACTCTTTCTCAATCAGCATCGGCGAGTGGCTGCGCTTACCTGTTATAGTGCCGTTAACACTATCGACCGGCAGATTTAGTCCGTGACTGAATCCGATGACTTCGATGCTACCCTCGCGATTCTGTACATCTACAGAACCTTTTATGTCAGCACCGCCATCGTCTTTAAGCCACATGTAAGCTGGAATAGGCATATTATTAATTCCTTTTAAAAGTGATTTTGTTTGTGATTAACCAATAACAGGTAATAGTCAAGAGCAAGTGAGATATCACGATTGATACCAGTTCGAATCCTGAATACATCCTATTAGAAAATAGCGATTCATATGGCAGCACGCGGAACAAACTCCAAAACAGAAAAGTAAACCCGAATATTTTTGCGAATCTGCGGAATGCTGATGACACACACACTACAAGAAGGTTCACATAATGAGTTTTGTTCACGATCCCTATATAAACAGTGGTAATCACGCTCAGAACAGGAACACTAATTAGCGTATTTATTAGTACGCTGAAGTATTCTGATAGTGATTCCCAAACCTCTGCGTCCGGTTCCCCTAAAATAAAGTGCGTAACCTTATCAGCGCTCTGGTAATCGAACCGTTTCATGATTGAATCAACCAGCCCTTCATAAGGAACCCACTTCATAACAGCAACCATAATGACAATAAATAATGCTATTTTAATGAATAAGCTAAGGGCATGTCGTGCCATTGGCAACCACCTCTATCGTCCCGTAAGATTTCAGTTTTTTCATACAGGGGACGTCTACCTTCGTCGTTCTTAGCAACGCATTTCGGAGCAAGGCAAAGTCTGAATCATGCGCCAACGTGATGCATCCATCCGAGAGCACGCCAGGGTGCAAGCGGAAATTACCCCGTTTAACGCTTTCTATCCACATGTAGTCATCGATATTCCAATCATCTCGCCACAACGCAAACCACTCCGAATGCTTGAACGTAGCACCACTCGCAAAATGATTATACATGTCCCTGACACCCGCATTTACTCTTGATTTCACACCGCCTTCCGGACGGTCAACAATCCAGTATTTACCCGCAGGAATTGGCCCATTTCCCGAAATCGTCGCACATGCCCCCTTATTCCTGTATATGCCATTACCGGAAAATGCCATAAACGTACCCACTCCATAAATAGAAAGCGGAGAATAATCAGCGCCACTAATAATAAATGTCCCTTTCAGAGTCATAAACTCACCTGCTGTTCCTTTAAAAACATGATTCTACAGAACACTGGTACGGCGAATTGATTATGCGTGCTTATTCAAGCTCTATTTTCTGGAGGATATTTAATACAACTAAATACCCAACAACGAATCACTCAGTATTTAGCCACGGATATCAACATGCCTATTCTTCCGGGGCATAAATCATGAACTTTGACGAATATTTACCACAACGTTCGAGGGAAGGAGTGAAAATCCGTCAGGAGAAATTTAAAATGTTCATGATCCCGATTGAAAGGCAAATCCTTCATCCTGCCAACCGGTGATGCCGCCAATCATAATTTTCACCGCGCGCCCATGCGCGGCCAGTTTCCACGCAGCCTGATCGGCACCGTTGCAGTGCGGCCCCGCGCAGTAGGCCACAAACAGCGTATCCTCAGGCCAGGCCTGCATACGCTCAGCGGTAATATCCGCGTGACGCAGGTGAATGGCTCCGGGAATGTGACGACGTTCGAACGCTTCTACACTTCCGACAACGTGCAGCAATACGAAATCAACATCAGGTTGTTGCATTGCCGCATGGACATCCGCACAGTCGGTCTCAAAGCTCAGTCGCTGGCGGAAATGCGCCAGGGCATCAGCGGGGCTGGCAGCAGGATACTCAGTCACGTAACTCATCGTTTATTCTCCGGTTCTGTGTTACCACTATGGCAACGACCGAATGAGTATAAACAGGCTTCCCATGCGACAACCGCCCGTAGAGATGACAGAAAACAGCCAGAAAATGACAAACTGCGCCCCGTTGGTGGTTGTACTTGCCTATGACGGGCTGTGCACCTTTGAATTTGGCGTGGCGGTAGAAATTTTTGGCTTACCGAGACCTGAAATGGGCGATGACTGGTACCGCTTTTCCGTGGCCGCCGTTGATAACGGTGAGCTGCGGGCAACGGGCGGCGTGCGGGTGATGGCTGACGGAGATTTAAGCCTTCTGGGGAAAGCTGACACCATTGTCGTTCCCGGCTGGCGTGGAATGGATGCCGAGGTCCCGCCGACGCTTTGTCTGGCACTCCGGCAAGCCCACGAACGAGGCTGTCGGGTGCTCTCTATCTGCTCCGGCGTTTTTGTCCTGGCGGCAGCCGGTCTGCTTGATGGCAGACGCGCCACTACCCACTGGCGCTACGTTGAACAGCTTCAGACGCGCTACCCGGCCATCGATGTAGTTGAGGATGTGCTGTATATCGCCGCCGGAAACGTGCTGACCTCTGCGGGCAGCGCGGCAGGCATCGATCTCTGCCTGCACGTTGTACGGTTGGACTATGGCCTTGAGGCAGCGAATCAGGTAGCGCGGCGGCTGGTGATTCAGCCGCATCGTGACGGCGCACAGAAGCAGCAGATAAAACAACCGGTCGCGAGGGATCGTGAAAGCCTGCGTCTCGGGATGCTATTTGATTATCTTTATCAGCATCTGGCGGAAAGCCATAGCGTAAGTTCGCTCGCGAAGCGTGTGGGCATGAGTGAGCGGACATTTCTGCGGCGCTTTCAGGATGCCACCGGAAAAACCCCTGCCCGCTGGTTGCTGGACGAGCGGCTGCTGCATGCCCAGTACCGTCTGACCAACAGCCGTGATAGCGTCGAAAAAGTGGCGGAACTCAGTGGCTTCGGCAATGCGAAAAATCTGCGTTTTCGTTTCCAGCAACATTTTGCAACAAGCCCGCTGGCATACAGAAAAAAATTTACTGCAACAAATAATTAATTAACAAACGGTGGCGTTAGTCTAAGTTTAAATCAGTAGGCTTGTAGGTGCTCGTGATGAGAATCGTTAAAGAGGAGGTCATCATGCTGGATAATATGCAAGTGTTTCTGGTTGGAATGGGGCTCATTCTGCTTTCCGGTTTCCTGACTGCCTATTTTAGCGGAAGATGGAATGATTAACGGCCAAAAAAAACCGCCAGTCATACTGGCGGTATAAATGCTTGCATGGATAGATTTTTTGTTTCTACAGTCATCCGCTCTTCCTGATTAGATAACCGTTGCTGGGCATAACTTTAGCACCGTTTTATTCAACTAATGCTAAACGACAAGTACATTATTCAGCCCTGATTGCTTCCACGCTTTTTTACTCCGACAGCTCGCCTGACGACCTGCCCATGGTCTGCCAGAGCGGGATTCCTGTAGGTCCTGATGTTCAGGTCGATTCGACCAGATAGACTCACGACGCGTTTTGAGCGGGGATGTTTTCATGGTTGCCTCCGGGCTGAATATCGAAATTAAATCCATTAACTCAACGATTTACACAGCGATAATAGCAAGCCGAATGGTGAGTTTCGTCAACAACCTCACGTATTTGTAAAGAGTGCTCGCCCCATTACAATAATCAATTTACCTTTTCACCCTACCGAATATGTCAGGTTGTGTAACTGTTAACATTTCGTAAAAATAGCGCCGTTGTCCTTCCTCCAGGAATGATAGCAAGAATGCTCTATTTTGACGTACTTGACCCGCCAGACCTGTGTGCGGGTTTTTTTTATATCTATTTTATGATGCCTGGCACCAGGCTCGGTGCCAGGTATTGATTTAGCAGCGACGTTTATTCACTTAAGCCACGGTTTTTCAGCATCGCCGCAATAAGCGGATCGTGGCCACGCCAATCACGATAAAGCGTTTCTAAATCGCTACTGTTTCCGCGGGACAAAATAGCTTCACGGAAACGCTGACCATTTTCACGATTCAATCCGCCGTGCTCGACAAACCATTGGTAACCGTCATCTGCCAGCATCTGCGTCCATAAATAGGCATAGTATCCCGCGGCATAACCACCGCCGAAAATATGCGAGAAATAGCTGCTGCGATAGCGTGGCGGCACTGCGGCAAGATCCAATTTCTCTTTAATTAAAGCCTCAGCTTCAAACTGCTCAACATTTTGCGGTAGCGCATTGACGTTAAGGCTATGCCAGTTCATATCCAGCAGCGCCGCGCTCAACAATTCCGTCATATCGTAGCCTTTATTAAAGTTTGAGGCGCGGAACAGACTCTGACGCAGCGCCTCTGGCATCGGCTCGCCGGTTTCATAGTGACGGGCATAGTGGGCAAAGACGTCAGGATGACTCGCCCAGTGTTCGTTGATTTGCGAAGGAAACTCAACAAAATCACGTGGCGTGCTGGTGCCAGAGAGCGTGGCATAACGTTGATTGGCAAACAGCCCATGCAGCGCATGGCCAAATTCATGGAATAACGTGATCACATCGTCCCAGGAGATCAGCGCGCTTTTACCGGCGGCGGGCTTCTGATAGTTGCAAACGTTATAGATAACCGGACGCGTTCCCAGCAGAGTGGACTGCGGTACAAAATTGTCCATCCACGCCCCGCCGCTTTTGCTATCTCGGGCGAAGAAGTCGCCGTAAAACAGCGCCATCCCCTCGCCATTGGCGTCGAAAATCTCCCAGACGCGGACATCCGGGTGATATACCGGCAGGTCAAAGCGTTCGATAAATTGAATACCGAACAACTGGCTTGCGGACCAGAAAACACCGTCAATCAGGACGCGTTCAAGGGCAAACCAGGGTTTAATCTGGGCTTCGTCGATAGCGTATTTATCCCGACGAACCTGCTCTGAATAGAACAACCAGTCCCACGCTTGCGCCTCAAATGAGGCAGATTTGCTATCGATAAGGGCCTGAATATCAGCAAGTTCGCTTTCCGCGCGCGCTCGTGCCGCTGGTGCAATCTCGCGCATAAAATCAAAGGCCGCTTTTGGCGTTTTCGCCATTTGATCAGCCATGCTCCAGCTGGCATAGTCATCATAACCGAGCAGTGCCGCCTGGCGCGCACGGAGGGCCACCAGTTTCAGCAGTTTTTCGCGGGTGTCATTGTTGTCCCCCTGCTGATTACGCGCCCAGGCCGCTTTAAACAATTTTTCACGCGTATCGCGTCGCTGCAACGCTGCCAGCGCAGGTTGCTGAGTGGTATTGACCAGTGGAATAAGCCAACGCCCGGTTAACCCGCGGTCTTCAGCGGCACTCGCCGCCGCCGCGATTTCATCATCGCTAAACCCCAGCAGCTCGTCTGCGCTTTCTACCACCAGGCCGCCATTTTTCGCCGCGCCAAGCAGACACTGGTGGAACTGGCTACTTAGGGTTGCCGCTTCCGTGTTGAGGGTTTTCAGCTCTGCTTTTTCCACCGGGCCAAGTTTGGCCCCGGCCTGAATAAAGCGTTGATAAACCACCTCTACCAGACGCTGAGACTCCGCATCCAGGCCGAGAGAATCACGCTGCTGCCACACGCTTTCAATACGCGCAAACAGGGCATCATTCAGGTAGATGTCGTTAGCCAACCCAGCAAGCTCTGCCGAAAACGCTTCATCAAGACGCTGTATTTCATCGTTGCTATGCGAGGCCGCCATCGCAAAGAAGACCGCGTTCACGCGTGAGAGCATCTCACCGCTCTTTTCAAGCGCCACAAATGTGTTATCGAAGGTGGCTGCCGCGGGGTTATTGGCAATGTCGGCGATCTCCTGACGCTTGCGCTTGAGCGCTTCATCAAAAGCCGGGCGATAGTGGCTGTCGTTAATCGCATCAAACTGCGGTGCCTGGTAAGGTAACGTACTACTGGCAAAAAATGGATTCATGGCCGACATCTTGTGCTCCTGAAAATAACAGGCTTCAGAGTAACAAGCCCCTGATAGACCGCAATGGTTTTACCCGAAAAAACGACTGTTTTTCCCTATAGTGACAATAGCGTATTGAGGAAATTCAAGAAATAGACAGGCTGGCAGAACGCTATCCGCAGGAATGGTGTTGATTGAAGGCCGTTTACCTTCTATGGGCATCGGCCGTTTCCCGTGAAACCATGGGCTCAGCAGACGCAGTCGTCGTTCAGGGTTTCAGCACGCCAATCTCAACAAGCGCCTGTGTAACCAGTAAGACGAACATGATTGCAACAATTGGAGTGTACATGTTGAACCTCCGGCGAACGTCGCTATAGAGAGTATAGGATATAGCGGCTTAATCGTCTCATGCCGAAGACCAGGCTGGCAAAGTGGCAGATTTTGCTGGTTTTTTGCTGAAAGAAAAAATCTCATTACAAAACAGATGATTGAAAACTGCGTGTTCTGCTATCGTAGATAGCACACTAACGCGTTGAAGGAACAGAGAGATGATCGTACTGGTAACCGGAGCAACGGCGGGTTTTGGCGAAAGCATTACGCGCCGTTTTATTGCCAACGGACACAAAGTGATTGCCACAGGTCGCCGCAATGAACGTTTAAAAGCGCTCAAAGATGAATTAGGCGATAGCGTCCTGACCGTGCAGTTGGACGTGCGTAACCGCGCGGCCATTGAAGAAACCATTGCTAACCTGCCTGCAGAATGGCGCGATATCGATATTCTGGTCAACAACGCCGGGCTGGCGCTGGGTCTGGAGCCGGCGCACCGCGCAAGCGTTGAAGACTGGGAAGACATGATCGACACCAACAACAAAGGTCTGGTGTATATGACGCGTGCCGTGCTGCCAGGTATGGTCGAGCGCAATCGTGGGCACGTGATTAATATTGGTTCCACCGCGGGTAGCTGGCCTTATGCGGGCGGTAACGTTTATGGCGCCACGAAAGCCTTTGTGCGTCAGTTCAGCCTGAACCTGCGAACCGATCTGCACGGTACAGCCGTTCGCGTGACCGATATTGAGCCGGGCCTTGTCGGGGGAACCGAATTCTCCAACGTCCGCTTTAAAGGCGATGACAGCAAAGCCGGTAAAACCTACGAAAATGCCAACGCGCTGACGCCAGAAGACGTGACGGAAGCGGTATGGTGGGTAGCGACGCTGCCAAAACACGTCAACATCAACACCGTTGAGATGATGCCGGTCAGCCAGACTTACGCAGGCCTGAGCGTTCATCGCCAAAGTTAGCATTTTAACGCAACCCGACCACCGGTCGGGTATGGGCTCGGCGGCAAAAAAAGCGTAAAATAACAGCTTAATCAGCTGATAAGAACGACTCAATGGCCGCCGAAACCCAACTGAACCCAACACAACCTGTTAACCAACAAATTTATCGCATTCTGCGTCGCGATATCGTGCACTGCCTTATTCCGCCAGGCACCCCGCTTTCAGAAAAAGAGGTCTCGTTGCGGTTTGACGTTTCCCGCCAGCCGGTACGCGAAGCGTTTATTAAACTCGCTGAAAACGGTCTGATTCAGATTCGCCCGCAGCGCGGCAGTTATGTGAACAAGATTTCACTGTCTCAGGTTCGTAACGGTTGTTTTGTTCGCCAGGCCATCGAGTGTGCCGTCGCTCGCCGGGCCGCCACCATGATTACCGATGCGCAAAGCTACCAGCTTGAGCAGAATCTGCATCAACAGCGCATTGCCATCGACCGTCAGCAATTAAATGATTTCTTCCTTCTCGACGACGAATTTCACCAGTTGCTGTCAAATATTGCCGATTGTCAGCTAGCCTGGGACACCATCGAAAATATTAAAGCCGCCATCGACCGCGTGCGTTATATGAGCCTCGACCATGTATCCTCTCCGGAAATGCTATTAAAGCAGCATCATGAAATCTTTGATGCGCTGGAAAAACGTGATGTCGCAAGAGTGGATAAAGCGATGACTCAGCATCTTCAGGAGATTGGGGAATCCGTATTGTTGATTCGCCAGGAAAACAGCGATTGGTTTAGTGAAGATTAATGGAACAAGGCCTTCAATAATGAAGGCCTTATTTTTATCGAATCACCATGGTTGGGATATTCGCGTAGCGCAGAATAGATTCGGCGTTCGAGCCGAGCAGATGCGTCGAAATACCG
This sequence comes from uncultured Kluyvera sp., assembly GCF_902485085.1. NCBI lineage: Bacteria > Pseudomonadati > Pseudomonadota > Gammaproteobacteria > Enterobacterales > Enterobacteriaceae > Kluyvera > uncultured Kluyvera sp. The sequence continues at coordinate 168,498 of NZ_CABTJS010000140.1, read as the reverse complement.
CGCTGACGAGAACCAATGACGATAGCGTCGTACTCACCGGTTTTGCTTAACGCAATCACTTCATCACGGATATTGCCAAAGCGCACGTCGGTGTGCAGACGCTCTGCGGGCATATCAAAGAGCCGCTGCAGGTTTTTCATCTTTTTGACGGATTCCGCCTGCATAAACTCTTCAAACTTTTTAATATCCGCTGCGAAGCCGCGTAAAATAGAACGATTGCTGTTGGGCAATACATTTAATAACGTAATCTCACCCGCTTCGCCCGCCAGATAAACGGCATGACGAATCGCTTTATCGCTTAAATCCATTTCAAAAATATCTACAGGCATAAGAATTTTTTTGTACATAGCCCGAGCTCCTTATTCCAGAGGTTCCATTATTCTTTCGCTATAACCATGACATATTTATGACTATGTCGATAGCATTAATTCACCAAAATGATAGTTTCGATGTGAAAATAACCGTCCATTATTTCAAATTATTTAAAGGAACATAAAGAAGCGTCATCCTGCTATTTTTTGTAGGCTGGATAAGCGAAGCGCCATCCGGCCTACCGCTCACAGCCGTTTCCCGCTAATTACGCTCAGCTAGCTGCTGAACCTCTGCCCATACGCCATCATCAACGGGAATACCGGAACGTATAAAGTTGGCGCGGTTACGCATTTCCATTTCCCCTGGATAGAACACTTCGTGACAACCTTCCGCCGGTGTTGAGGTTTTCACGTAATCAGCCACGCTTTTGGCCATCGTTTCACTCCATTCCGCACCACCGAAATGTGTCGGGTCAAAGACCATATAGACCTGACTTGCCCCGGTGCAGCTGCCCTGCTGAACCTTGTCAATCTCGTTGGTTGGGGAGCCGGCCGTCAGAAATGCCGCCATCGCATCAAGCAGAATCGCCATACCCGAACCTTTCCAGTAGCCCGTCGGCAGAATACGCATCGACTCTTCGATTTGCCCCGGCTCATCCGTCAAATTCCCCTCTTTATCGTAACCACCGGGGAATGGCAGTTTTTCACCTTTCAGCCGCGTGACTTGAAGTTTGCCGTAGGCATATTGCGACATGGCCATATCCAGGACCAGCGCTCCCTCCTCCATAGGCACCGCCATGACAAAGGGATTATTTCCCAGGCGAGTATTTTTTGCTCCCCAGGCAGGCATACAGGATTCCGTATTCGTCCAGCACATTGCCGCATATCCTTGCTGGGCGGCTTTCCAGCCGTACGTACCACCCCGCATCCAGTGGGTGGTATTGCGCATGCCGACAATGCCAACGCCATATTCTTTCGCTAACGCCATAGCCCGTTCAGTGGCAAATAACGCGTTGGTAATGCCAATACCTCGACAGCCATCATATATTTCCATGGAAGCCAGCGATTTAATTAACTCAGGTTCCGCCTGAATATCGACCCAGCCTTTATTAACGTAATCAACAAACCGCACTACGCGATTAAGCCCATGAGAGAAAATTCCATCACAGCTGGTTTCAGTATGAATCTGGGCACAAATATCTGCCTGCTTCTCACTTAGCCCAGCATTGAGAAATGCTTGTTTAACCGTACGCTTCATTTCACTAAATGAAATTTTTGTCATGGTTTAATCTCCAGTCCAATAAGTCATCAGGATAACATCATTACAGCAACTACCATACAAGTATGAATGAATAAAAAAAGCTATCACGGTCACAAAACGACCGCTAATGAGGGTATAAAGCGATGACGCATAATCCACAGGGGAAATAACGATGAGAGGCGATGCCAGAAGAATAGAAGGAAAGCGTGCCGCCAGAACGGCGGCACGAAAAGCGTTTACTGAGCGGCAGCAGCGACGGTCGCTTTTGCGCCCTTGTTCAGCAGCGACAGATAGGCGCTCGTCACCAGGTCCACAAACTTCCCTTCCTGCGGCAGGTCTTTGCCGAAGATAGCTTCGATTGCCAGCAGCGCTTTCACGCGAGATTCACCTTCTTCGCTCTGCTGTACCGCCGCCTGAATCACCGGCAGCAGTGGGTCGCACACTTCGATAGCGTTGCCCTGCTCATCGACGCCGCCGACGTAGCGCATCCAGCCAGCCACGCCCAGCGCCAACAGCGCGAAGCTGCTGTTATCCGCCAGATGCCAACGCACAGAATCCAGCATACGCTGAGGCAGTTTCTGGCTACCGTCCATCGCAATTTGCCAGGTACGGTGGCGCAGTGCCGGGTTGGTATAGCGTTCGATTAACAGGTCAGCATAGCGCGCCAGATCGACGTTCTGCACTTTCAGCGTTGGAGCCTGCTCTTTCAGCATCAGGTCATGCGCCGCGCGACGGTAATTTTCGTCACCCATGCAGTCGTTGATATGCTGGTAGCCCGCCAGATAGCCCAGATATGCCAGGAAGGAGTGGCTGCCGTTCAGCATGCGTAGCTTCATCTCTTCGAACGGAATCACATCGCTGACCAGCTCCGCACCCGCCTTTTCCCACGCCGGACGGCCAGCCACGAAGTTATCTTCGATAACCCACTGACGGAATGGTTCACATGCCACGCCTGCCGGATCGCGAACGCCGGTCAGCTGTTCAATTTTGTCCAGCGTTTCTGGGGTAACGGCAGGCACGATACGGTCAACCATGGTCGATGGGAACGTTACGTGTGACTCAATCCAGTCGGCCAGACCCGCATCGACAGCGCGCGCATAGGCGCAGACAACGTTACGCATCACGTGACCGTTCTCTGGCATATTGTCGCAGGACATCACGCTGAACGCCGGCAAGCCAGCAGCTTTACGACGCGCAAGCGCTTCAACAATCACGCCAGGAGCGGATTTCGGCTGATGCGGGTTTTGCAGGTCAGCCACAATAAATGGGTGATCGAGCATCAGTTGGCCGGTAGCCGGAGAATGGCAATAGCCTTTTTCGGTGATGGTCAGGGAGACAATCGCGACCTGAGGTTCACACATTTTTGCCAGCACGGTTTCCAGACCATCGACCTGGGCGTGCAGCGCTTCTTTGACGACGCCCACCACGCGGGCAGTCCATGCATCCGCGGACATTTCCGCCACGGTGTATAAATTGTCCTGATGATTCAGGTCGGCAATCTGCTGCTCACCGCCGATCAGGTTAACTTCGGTATAACCCCAATCGCTGCCGTGTTCTGCGGCCAGAATATCGGCATAGACAGCCTGATGGGCACGGTGAAATGCGCCAAAACCGAGGTGTACAATGCGCGGCACCAGTTTGCTGCGATCGTAAGTTGGGAGAGTTGCCTTAGCGGTTAATAGCTTATTCTGCATCTTTTTGACTCGCTGTAGAGAATGTTGATTGCCATACTAGATTAACGAGTTCATCTGAGGAGATTTTGATTTGCGTTAATATATTGGCGATTGGTATGACATGATTTTTAAGTTGTGTGACAGCATAGGCAAAAGTCATCGCTTCTTACCCATGCTGTCACGGCAGGACGTTAGTTTACCTGCGCAGGGCGGCTCAGCTTGCTGCCCGCTTGCTGCGGTTCGTTCCACAAATCGTCATAAGAATACCCGGTCAGGTCCTCTACAATGCGGCGCGTTTCTGGGGTCACATCGTGTTTCGAACCTTTCGCTTTCAGACGCTCTACCTCATCTACAAAGATTTTGTGCGTGCGTTTATTGAGTCGGAAAGTCACGGCCTGCCACAGCGCAACCAGCAGCAGACCCGCCGTCCCAATGAATAGCAGCATCGCAATCGTATTCACCGCGCTTTCTGGCTGTACCTGGCTTCCCTTCACAAAGCCCCCTTCTTGCAGCATCACACCCACGATAAAGGTTGCGATGGCTACCGTGGTTTTACGAGAGAACGTCATTACCGCGGCAAACAGGCCTTCACGACGCTGGCGCGTGATCATCTCATCAATATCCGGGATGAACGGGAATACGTTCCACGGCGTGAACTCCAGAACGCAGCGGCCGACCTGATACAATGCCGCCAGCACGACCAGAATGGTGATTTTATTATCGGTCGGGAACTGGTAAACCATAAACAGCCCGACCAGGCACAGCATCATCAGGGTATAAGCGAAAACGTACAGACGCGATGGACCAAATTTAATGATGGCCACCCCGGCCAACAGCGTTACCGGCAGACCGACAATACTCATCGACAGCAGCGTCCCGGACAGCGATGGCGACACGTTCAGGCAGTACACGCAGAAGAAGACAAATACCGTGTTATAGACATCTTTCGCCGTAAACGAGAACAGATAGATCGCCAGATGTTTCCTGAACGCACGAACCTTCAGCGTGGAAAAATACTCTTTAAACAGGTTTCCAACGGCGGCAAGTTTCTCGATAAATGAGCGCGGTTGGCGATCGCGTTCCAGCTCGGCCAGCATCTCTGGCGTTAACTCGCGCTCCCAGGTCACTTTCCAGGAAATAAACACGCAGAACATGAACAGCACCGCGAAGACCACACCGTTAATAAAGTAGGCATGCGGATCGTGTTCGCCAAAATGACTGATTAATAAACCCGGAATAAAGGTGGCGAGGAAGGTCCCGGATGCCGACAGGAACATACGGCAGGTAGAGAGCTTGGTACGTGAGTTAAAATCCTTGGTCATTTCAGACGGCAGCGTCTCCCACGGGATTAACACAACGGCCGCAATGATTTCAAAGGCCAGGTATACTGCCAGGTAGAACCAGAAGCTCATTCCGGTAACCCATAACAGAATATAAACCAGCATCAACGGCGCCCCGATCAACAAGAAGAAACGGCGACGGCCAAAACGCTTACCGAGCGGGTTTTTATAAAAGTGGTCGGTAAAGCTCCCCATAAACAGGCTGACGACCGCATCAACAATACGAGCAATCGCAACAATAGAGGCCGCTTCAACCGGCGATAAACCTACAAATGTCGTGTAAAAGAATAAAAGCCAGGCGCCGATAACGGTAAATGCACCGCCGCCCATAATATCTGTTAAGCCATAGCCGATACTGACAGGGATTGTTATTTTTCTATTAGTACGAGACATGTTCTACCCTCATGTAAGGAAGGACGTTAGAATCGGAAATAATTAACGGCGTTATCGTGATAAATATTTTTAATCATCCGCGTTAAGATCCTCTCATTATCAGGAACCTCGCCGCGGTCAACCCAACCACCAATTAAGTTGCAAAGAATACGGCGGAAATAATCATGGCGGGTGTAGGACACCAGGCTACGGGAATCCGTCAGCATGCCGACAAAGTGCATTAATAATCCCTGGTCAGCCAGGCTATTGAGCTGATTTTCCATGCCACGACGGGTATCGTTAAACCACCAGCCAGAACCGAATTGCATTGGCGATTTCACACCGTCTTCACCCGACTGGAAGTTGGCAATAGTGGTCGCAACCACGTCGTTGTAGCTGGCATTCAGGTTATAAAGAATGGTCTTTGGCAGACCCTTATTCTGCGCCATAGCGTCCAACAAGCGGTTTAGTCCCGCGGCCAGATGAGTTTGATCGGCAATAGAGTCAAAGCCGGTATTGATCCCCAGCTTGCGCAGCATCTGACTGTTATTACTGCGGATAGCGCCAAAGTGAATTTGCATCGCCCAGCCGCGCTCTTTGTATTCGCGGGCCTACATGACAAACAGAGCGCTATTGAGCTGCGCGGTCTCATGAAGGCTCAGCGATTCGCCGTGACGCTTCTTGCGGAACAAGGCGTCGATGCTGGCGGCATCGGCTGGCTGATACTCGATAGTGACCGGGCCATGATCCGAGATGCGGCACCCTGTTTCGTGGAAATGGTCGATTCTCTTAGCCAATGCCGCCGAGAAGTCGCCAAAAGCGAGGATCTCCGTTTCCGTTATCTGCGCGAGTTTGTCGGCAAACTGAGAAAATGCCTGCGCATCCTCGATAAAAAGGTCATCCGGGCGGAACGTTGGCAGCACCTGTGTTTTGAAGGTGGTATCCTGCTTGAGTAGACGATGATATTCCAGCGAGTCTAACGGTGCGTCGGTGGTGCAAATCACGGCCACGTTCGAACGTTCAATTAAGCGGCGAGGTTTAAAATCATCGGTTGTAATTTGTTGATTACAATGCTGCATTACCTGCTGCCAGTTTTCGCTGCTCAACATGTCATTGCAGCCGAAATATTTATTTAGTTCCAGATGGGTCCAGTGATACAGCGGATTACCGAAAGCAGCTTCTACGGTTTCCGCCCAGGCTTTAAATTTCTCCTCCGCCGTTGCTGCCCCGGTAATATAATGCTCTGAAATACCGTTAGCACGCATTGCGCGCCATTTATAATGGTCTCCGGCCAGCCATAGCTGGGTGATATTATCGAAGTTCTTGTTTTCGTAGATCTCTTTTGCATCAAGGTGACAGTGATAGTCGATAATCGGTAATTGAGCGGCTACATCTTTATATAACCGAGCACCAACGTCACTCTCGATCATGAATCGATCGTTAATAAAGCTCATAATATTTTATTAACCTAATGTGTATGGGTTGAGGATGTCATTTTTATAATTAACAGCCCATCACCCTAAAGCGATGGGCAGGGTTTTAAGCATATTGTTGGTTGGTTTTCTTCTCTTCTGCAGACTGCATATCGGCAGCATCTGAGGCAAGGCTAAGGTCGCGGTCGCAAACTTCCGGCATCATCAATGCAGAAATAAGGCCAATCAGCGAATAGCAAACCAGCATGATGACAATCGGATACCAGGACCCCGTCATGTTGCAGAAAATACCTGCAAGTACCGGTCCAAAACCAACGGCCACCAGACCACCCGCCTCTTTCGAGATAGCCATGCGAGTAAAACGATTACGAGAGCCAAACATTTCTGCCATCGTAATATTTTCCAATGCAAACAGCCCCAGCACCGCGAAGTTATGGATAATGATAATTGACAGCATAATCACGCTAGCGCTGTAGGTTTTATCCACGATAATAGCCAGCATAGGGTACGCAAGAATAATGGCTGAAATGCTCAGTAAGATGTAAGGCAGCCGGCGACCATATTTATCCGACAACCAACCGAGCAGTGGAATGGTCAGGAAGCCGATAATGGAGCTAATCATTAGCGCATCTGTTGGGATCTTTTTATCAAACAGCAGTGTCTGTACAAGATATCCCGCAAGAAAGGTCTGAATTAACCCTGAGTTCCCCGCCTGACCAAATCGAAGCCCAGTGGCCAGCCAGAAAGATTTACTGCGAAGCATAGCGCCAATGGTGTTATCACTCGCCGGAGAGTGGCTAACCAAAGCGTCCCCTTCGCTGACTTTCTCAAATACCGGGCTCTCCTTCAGATTCAGACGCAGCCAGATAGCAAAGATCATCACCACAACGCTTGCCAGGAAAGGCACGCGCCAGCCCCACGCCACCAGCGCTTCACGATCGAGCAAGAAGAACATCACGGCCCAGATAGCGGTCGCGCTCAGCGTTCCGCAGTTTGTACCCATCGCAACTAAAGACGAAATTAACCCACGTTTGCCTTTGGGGGCATATTCCGCCAGCATCGTCCCCGCACCTGAAATTTCAGCGCCGGCACCCAGCCCCTGAATGACGCGTAATGTCACCAGCAGTACAGGAGCAAAAATGCCAATCTGTGCATAGGTGGGTAACACGCCAATCAAGGTAGTACATATTCCCATCATGGTGATGGTAATAAATAACACCTTTTTACGTCCTACGCGGTCTCCCATCTTGCCGAAAATAACGGCGCCAATAATGCGCGCAATATATCCCGCGCCGTAGGTCCCCATCGCCAGAATTAATGCCATTGCCGCAGACTGTTCTGGGAAAAATATCTCATGAAAAACTAATGCCGCACCTAAGGAATAGAGTTGAAAATCCATAAACTCCAATGCAGTTCCAAGCCAACCAGAAACAGCGGCTCTCACTAAATCAGATGTCGTTCTTTCATGTGTTAATTGCGTCATTGCAGTCATATCCAGGTAAGATGCGAACAGCTCAATCGCATTATTTAATTTTATTTATCGAACGTAAGCAGGACCTTACAGCAAGATTTTTGGTCTTTCTCAAACAGTTCGATTGCATCAATTACATGGTGATAATCGAAGTAATGCGTTATTAATTTATCAGGATCAATTAACCCTTTTTCCAGCCATTCCAGTACCACCGGGAATTTATTCGCATTCAGGCGTGAGGAGAAAATGGACAGTTCTTTACCGGTAATGCCCTGCTGGGTAATTGTCGATGGGTCGCTTGAGAAGCCCATCAGCACAATACGCGCCGCCGGAGAAGCCAGCGTAATGGCCTCCTGCAGAATCGTTGGATGACAAGCGGCATCGACAATAAGCGTCGGTTTGATCCCCTTTTCTTCCAGCCAATCCGCAAGCGGTTTATCACCATTGTTGATAACCCAGTCAGCACCGCAACGCTCTGCCATCGCCAATCGTTCATTTATTCTATCGACGACGATCGCTTGTTTAACGTGATAGACGCCTTTGAGCGCCTGCAGGGTCGTCAATCCCATCGGGCCTGCGCCATAAATTAATGCCACGTCAGCTTCCGTTGGCTTAACCTGCCCGGTAACGTTCGCCGCGATGGTAAAAGGCTCAACCATCACCGCATGGTGGTCGGCAATATTGTCGGCGACCAACCAGGCATTTTTTGCCGGTACCACCGCATATTCGCTAAAGCCACCATCACGATGGACACCGAGCACCACCAGAGAAGTACATACGTTAGGTTTCCCCACCGAGCACGGATAGCAATGACCACAGCTAATGACCGGGTCGATACATACGCGCTGGCCGATTTTCTTATCGGTGACACCTTCGCCAACCGCATCAATCACGCCGTAGAATTCATGCCCGATAACGCGTGGGTAACGGGCAAACGGGTTGTGGCCGCGGTAAATATGGCTATCGGAACCGCAGATACCCGCCAATTTTACTTTTACGCGCACTTCGCCGATTCCGGGCTCCACCCGTTCCCGCTCTTCAATCACGAGCGCATTTGGCTCTTTAATCACTATGCTTTTCATTCTGGATTCCTTATTACCAGTTCCACAGCGTGCCATCTTCCAGTCGTGCTACCGGCAGGTAGGCAGGTTCATACGGATATTTTGCTGCCAGTTTTTCATCAAACTCGATGCCCAATCCTGGTTTGTCGCCAGGGTGCATATAACCGTTATCGAAGGTCCAGCTATGCGGGAAGACTTCCAGCATCTGCTCGGAATACCCCATATATTCCTGCACGCCGAAGTTTGGTACCCACAGGTCAAAGTGCAGCGCAGCCGCCATGCAAACTGGAGAGAGATCCGATGGTCCATGAGAACCGGTGCGTACCTGATAGAGCGAGGCAAAGTCGGCAATACGGCGCATACCGGTGATGCCACCCGCGTGGGTAATGGTGGTGCGGATATAGTCAATCAGCTGTTCTTCAATCAGCTGTTTACAATCCCAGATGCTATTGAACACTTCGCCAACCGCAATCGGAGTAACGGTGTGCTGGCGAATCAGACGGAAGCACTCCTGGTTCTCGGCTGGCGTTGGGTCTTCCATCCAGAACAGGCGGTAATCTTCGATGCTCTTACCAAAACGGGCCGCTTCAATTGGGGTCAGGCGATGGTGCATATCGTGCAGCAGGTGTTCGTCAAAACCGAACTCGCTACGTACGGCATCAAAAAGTTTCGGCGTGAAGTCGAGGTATTTCTCGGTCGACCACAGCTGCTCTTCCGGCCACTGCCCTTTGGTAGCGGGTTCGTAGGCCAGACCTTTACCTTTGGACATCCCGTAGGTGGTTTTCATCCCCGGTACGCCGCACTGCACGCGAATGGCTTTGAATCCCATCTCTTTATGACGCGCGTAATCTTCCAGCACTTCATCAATGGTACGACCGGTCGTATGACAGTAAACCATCACGCCTTCGCGGGACGCGCCACCCAGCAACTGGTATAGCGGCATGTTGGCGGCTTTGGCTTTAATGTCCCACAGCGCCATATCAACCGCCGAGATAGCGGACATGGTCACCGGGCCGCGACGCCAGTAGGCGCCTTTGTAGAAGAACTGCCAGATGTCTTCAATGCGGTGCGCATCGCGCCCCACCAGCTGCGGGCACAGATGATCCTTCAGGTAGGAGGCAACGGGCAACTCGCGACCGTTTAACGTTGCATCACCGTAGCCAACCAGGCCGCTATCGGTGGTAATTTTCAGCGTGACGAAGTTACGTCCAGGACAGGTTACAAAAACCTCAGCACCCACAATTTTCATCTTCAATCCTTAAATTCACATCTCATCGGTTAGTGAGGCGAACTTACGCCTCAGTCGACTACCATACAAGTATAAATATCGAAAATTACCAGTGAAGATCACAAAAATTCAGCGGTGGGCTGCAAGAGAAATGATGGGTAATACGAAGAGAAATGAGGCAGTGCGGCCCTCTCAGGCCGCATATTAGCTACGTCCCCAACCGGCGACAATAATCAGCATTCCGCACAGCGCTACCACGGCACCAAGCCAGTCGTACAAGGTGAGTTTTTCACCTTCGACAACCCGCAACCACAGCAGCGCGGTGAAGATATAAACGCCACCGTAGGCCGCATACACGCGGCCGCTGGCAGCGGGATGTAGCGTTAAAAGCCAGACAAACATTGCCAGCGCAAGCCCCGAGGGGACCAGCAGCAAAGGCGTTGCTCCCCGCTTCAACCAAAGCCATGGGAGATAACAGCCAATAATTTCGCACAGCGCGGTGGCAAAAAAGAGTAGAGAAGTCTTTAACATCGTTATTCATCATCAACATACGAATGGCCTATCATACCCAAATATCAAGCACATTCGACCACGCTATTTTCACGGGTATGCCGGTGGTGAGAGTTGTAGTAGACTGGCTTAAGGAGTTATCGTTTTCACTACGTTAAAGGAACTCATCGATGAAAATTACACTTAGCAAACGCCTGTGCCTGACGGCTATGCTGACGCTGGGTGCCTTTGTGTACACCGCCTCTGCTTCTGCTGAAACCAACAAATTGGTTATTGAATCTGGCGATAGCGCACAGAGTCGCCAGAACGCGGCGATGGATAAAGAGCAATGGAACGACACCCGTCAGCTGCGTCAGAAAGTTAACAAACGCGCTGAAAAAGAGTGGGATAAAGCAGATGTTGCTTTTGATGCCCGTGACAACTGCCTGAAAAGCACCAACGTGAACGCGTACTGGGAGCCAAATACCCTACGCTGCCTTGACCGCTCAACCGGGCGAGTCATCAGATAATATTAAAAAGGGCGCTATTTAGCGCCCTTTTCTATTCAATATCATTAGCTTAATAATACTGAATGGTGTTCTTAATCGTGTAATGTTCAGTGACCGATGGGGTCACACTCTGGTCAACGATGGTCAGATCGCAGCTCACAGGGTTGTCATGTCGGTCATAGTCGCAGCTCTGGGTTACGTTTCCCGCCGGCTTCTTATTGAGCAGGCTCACCGCGGTGTAGTTGAGCTTTTTACGGGCGTCCTGCGACGGCGTTGAGATAACCGACAGCGTGATACCTTTTTGCGTTGACACCTTGCCCAGCGGATAACCTTCACTATCGTAATGGTAGTCCACCTCGCCGTCCTTACCGAGCGCTTTCACCACGAAGCCATTGTCATCGGTCTCCCATTTGACGCCCGCCGACGGAAACTCAGACAGCTGGCACTTCCCCTGAAGAAGGACACGCTTTTCATGGGTGACACCATCAAGGTAATAGTTAGCATTCAGGACCAGCAGCGCGCCGGTATCCTGCTCAATATCATGAAATTCAAGCAGGTCGAAACACCCTTCCTGTGACAGCTGCGCGCTCACGCGTTTCGCCACCTCGCCTTTCTCATTGAGCAACGTCTGGCTGAAATCCTTAACCGGGCCGCGCAGCGGGTCAAAATCAAACTCATTAGAAAAACTTGCCATTTCTGGAGTGAATGCCGCAGGGGGATTATTGTTATCACAGCCAGCGAGTACGGTCATCACGCAGGCCAGTAAGATCAGTTTCTTCACGTCACAATCCTGTTCTAGAAATTTTTCCAGTTCTATTAGCACGTTAATAACAATTCGCACCCTCACCTGCGCGTTCTCTCATGGGCACGCTTTCTGGCTATGAGCCCCGGTGATCTGGCATGAATGTATTTATAGTATGGCTATATTAATCAATATCGTAGCATAGCCGTTACCAGGATGTTCCCCATTACTTTAAAGGGGAATAGAACCATGATGCTTACACGAAGGCTTTGAGCAGAAACTAAGCGTAGTTTACTTTGGTCTACCTGTAACCTGGCGATTTCGCTACATAGGTTGTCACCTTTGCGTCGGTAATCCGCCTGTTGATTGAGCAGGATAAAGGAAGTCGAACGCAAAGGAGAGTCGCCATGTTACAAGAACCATCGCAAAAATATTCCCCCCATATTCCCATCTCGCTGCCTGACCGCCAGTGGCCGAATAAACAGCTAACTCAGGCCCCACGCTGGCTTTCCACCGACCTGCGCGACGGTAATCAGGCGTTGGCGGAGCCGATGGATTCAGCACGAAAATTACGTTTCTGGGAGCTGTTGATCAGATGTGGTTTTAAGGAGATTGAAGTGGCCTTTCCTGCCGCGTCAGAGACCGATTTCCAGTTTGTTCGCCAACTGATTGAAGACAACCTGATACCAAAAGATGTCACAATTCAGGTGCTCACCCAGGCGCGTACCGATCTGATTGAACGCACCTTCGCAGCACTTGATGGCGCGGAGAGCGCGACAGTGCACCTGTATAACGCTACTGCACCCCTTTTCCGTGAACTGGTGTTCCGCCAGAGCAAAGAAGAAATCATCCAGTTGGCTGCAAGCGCAACGCAAAAAATTCGCGCACTGTGTGAAGCTAACCCACAGACCCGATGGCGCTATGAATATTCCCCGGAAACATTTTGTTTTACCGAGCCTGATTTTGCCCTGCAAATTTGTGAGGCGGTCGCTGATGTCTGGGAACCCTCCCCTGAAAGGCAAATGATCATTAATCTGCCTGCGACCGTTGAAGTGAATACCCCGAATGTGTACGCCGATCAGATAGAGTATTTTTGCCGCCATTTTTCACGACGCAATGCAGTTTGTATCAGCGTGCACCCGCATAATGACCGCGGATGCGGTGTCGCCAGCGCGGAGTTGGCCATACTCGCAGGCGCAGACCGCGTAGAGGGGTGTCTGTTTGGTAACGGTGAGCGCACGGGGAACGTGTGTCTGGTTACGCTCGCAATGAACCTCTACAGTCAGGGAATATCGCCGAAACTTGATTTTAGCGATATGAAACACGTCGTCGAAGCGGTCGAACAATGTAACCAGCTGCCTGTCCATCCGCGTCATCCTTATGCCGGTAAACTCGCCTTTACTGCCTTTTCTGGTTCGCACCAGGACGCTATCAAAAAGGGATTCACCGCACGGGGACAATCCGCTAGTGAGCGCTGGGAAATGCCTTACCTTCCCGTCGACCCAAACGATATTGGCTGCAGCTACGAAGCGGTGATTCGCGTTAACAGCCAGTCAGGGAAAAGCGGTGCGGCATGGATATTAGAGCAAAATCACGGTCTGAAACTCCCGCGCCGTCTGCAGCAGGACTTTAGCCACCATGTGCAAAGACAGACGGATAGCGATGGTCGCGAAATGACGCTGGCGGATATCTGGCACTTATTCCGTAAGCTTTATATTCGCTTTCAAGCAGCCGAGTGGCAATTGCTGGAATACCAGAGTGAAAGCCTGGAGGACGGCGGAACGTCGTTTCGTGCGCGAATTCAAACAGCAGATGGCACCATAGCGTTAAAGGGAAAAGGTAATGGGTTGCTTTCAGCTGCCGCCGATGCACTGAAATCGCAGTGTAAATTGGCCTTCGCGATTGAAGACTATCATGAGCATACGCTCGGCAGACATAACGAGAGTCGGTCTGCGGCCTATATTTGCTGTACGTTTGCCGATGGTGAAAGCCGCTGGGGTGTGTGCATCAACAACGATGTTGCCCGAGCGTCATTGCAGGCATTGCTGAATGCCGTGTCACTTTATCCGCGTGACTGAAAGTAATCACTTGGGGAAGCCCCCAGAATACGACGGAACATGGCACTAAAAGCGCTGTGGCTTTCATACCCGAGTTCCAGCGCCACGCGTAAAACCGATTGTCCTTGGGCAAGATAATTGAGGGCAATCATCAATTTTGCGCGCCGCACCCACTCACTGAATGACAGCCCCGTTTGTCTTTGGAAATGCCGTAACAACGTTCTCTCACTCATGTTGAGCTGGGCCGCGGCCATCGCGGCGGTCCAGGATTTACCGGGTTCGTTCTGAATCTGCTGACACAGCGTCTGTAGTGCGGGGGTTTTTGGTTCAGGAAGATTAAACGGCAGCACGTTCATTACGCGGATCTCATCCAGAATCAGTTCATAGATTCTTTCTTCACGGGTTCCGGCTGCGTAATGTGTGGGCAACGACAACGAATTAATAATCAATTCTCGCAGCAAATCTGAAATCTGAACAACCTGGCAAACTGAAGGTAAGTCAGCCCGGGCAAAAGGATCGATAAACAAGGTTCTGGCGGCAACGTTGCCTGTTATCTTAAGGCAATGATGCGTCCCTGCTGGCAACCATACACCCCGACTAGGCGGGACAATCCAGTATCCCTGCTCCGTTTCGACCCTTACGACACCACTCAGCGTGTGCAGCAACTGCGCGCAATCATGACGATGCCAGGGTTCCGTCGCACCGTGAGGGTAATCATGGGCAAAAGGAACCAATGGCCGCGTAGAGAAGTTAAACTGAAGGCTCGTCGTCATCATTTTATTTCTGAAAAAGAAATGAAAGTAGCATAGAAATTGTAATGTAAGGAAGTATGGTGTAGACCGTTTGCGGTAAAAGGGAACGCTGTAGCGTGGAACACAGAGGTACTCATAGCCCCCACTTCCGTTTATCTTGAGTATATATTGTTGCCACTACAATCCAGTCATTAATAATTAAAAAAGAAAAACAGACCAAAATAATTAAATAAATCAGCCACTATGTGAACCCTTAATTAAATTAAAATAACATCTCGTAAAATGGATGTATTTTCTTTTCTCATAGACGAGATTTTACTTGTTATGATATAATATCAAAGAAGAATATACAGGTTAATACCCTGTCAAAAATGTAAATAAATTTTCGAGGAGAGCATTCCAGTGGGACGTAAATGGGCCAATATTGTTGCTAAAAAAACGGCTAAAGACGGGGCAACGTCTAATGTTTATGCAAAATTCGGCGTAGAAATCTATGCTGCGGCTAAGCAAGGTGAACCAGACCCAGAATCGAACTCAGCTTTAAAGTTCGTTATTGAACGAGCAAAACAAGCTCAAGTCCCTAAGCACGTTATTGAT
Source organism: uncultured Kluyvera sp. (assembly GCF_902485085.1). Lineage (NCBI taxonomy): Bacteria > Pseudomonadati > Pseudomonadota > Gammaproteobacteria > Enterobacterales > Enterobacteriaceae > Kluyvera > uncultured Kluyvera sp. Next base: position 153,202 of record NZ_CABTJS010000140.1, on the reverse strand, counting down.
AAAGCTATTGATAAAGCCAAAGGTGGCGGAGATGAGACCTTCGTACCTGGGCGTTATGAAGGCTTTGGTCCAAGCGGCTCCATGATTATTGCTGAAACGCTGACCTCGAACGTTAACCGTACGATTGCTAACGTCCGCAACATTTTCAATAAAAAAGGCGGCAATATCGGAGCAGCTGGTTCTGTCAGCTATATGTTTGATAACACTGGGGTGATTGTTTTTAAAGGCACAGACCCTGACCGTATTTTTGAAATCATGCTTGATGCTGAAGTTGATGTTCGCGATGTCACCGAAGAAGAAGGCAACATCGTTGTTTATACTGAAGCCACGGACCTTCATAAAGGCATTGCAGCGCTAAAAGCTGCTGGCATTACCGAGTTCTCAACAACAGAATTAGAATTAATTGCGCAATCAGAAATTGAACTTTCACCAGAAGATTTAGAAATCTTTGAAGGTCTTGTTGATGGCCTTGAAGCTGACGATGATGTACAGAAAGTATATCATAACGTTGCGAATCTCTAATTTTCATTTAAAGAAATCTGTCGTTATGGCAGATTTCTTTATCTTATAGCATTGTTATAATAATTAGATAAAAACTTACCGAAATAATCTATATTTATTGAAGTCTTTGGCTCTGGCTCTGGCTCTCTGATGAAAAAATTAAAATGAGCTCAATTTAAATATCCTCGAGCCATGCAGACACCCTATTTGCCAGCGCCTGAGGCTGCTCCAGTGGAACCATATGACCACTCCCAGTGATAATCCTTAACGACGCATGAGGAATGGTATCGACCAGTTCCTTTGCCTCAGTCATTGAGCGTATTACATCGTCATTGCTCGCAATGACCAGCGTTCGGCAACATAGCGTCGCGGCAGGAATATTTTGCCTTAGCAAGCTGGATTGCGTAACGAAGGCTTCGAATCCAAGACGGCATCCCATTTGTTGAATATTCGATATCATATCCAGATTTGATGCATTTCGAGGGTGGAGTGAGCGAGCAATAGCATGGTTGCTCAACCCCTTAAACGTTCTGGAAGACAATGACTGGATGCTTTGCCGCTTCGACTCCACCTGTCGCGGCGTATCTTCCCGTAACGAACTGGCAATCAGTACCAAAGACTCCACGCGTTCCGGAAAATCCGCAGCAAACTGTCTGGCAATGTACCCGCCTAGCGAAAAACCTATCAAAGTAAATTTTCCGGGCAGATAAGTACTCATATGCCTGGCTATATCACGTATGGTTTGCCCGCCATTGAGGGAAGCATAATGGACCTTAAGATACGGCGGCAAATATGTTTCAAATCGGCTCCACAGATTTTCATCAAGCATATAACCCGGAACCAGGACAATAGTACGAGGTTTTATATTCATATTTTTCGCCAAACACATCAGAGGACTAACTCATTTCCATTAAAAATATCTGACCAGTGCTGAGACAACAATGCCAAAAGTAATAGCGAGCAACGGTCTGCTAAAAACCAACATCATCATCGCGGTGGTCAGCAGTGCCATCTGCGAACCTTTGTCGCCTGTTAATGCAACGGGAGCTAAAATGGCCACAAGCACGGAACCTGACATTCCCTGAATAAAAGCTTTGATTTTGTTGTTAAATGAAATAAATGACATAACATAAACACCGCCCCATCGGGTTGCAAGCGTAACCAGAGCCATCACAATAACAATCATCAGTGGGCCCATACCCGTCGTTTCAATAGTCATTTTTTCTTCCTCATCAGCACCCCAGCTATGCCACCGGCGAGCGCGCCAACGATCACATGGCTATTTTCCGGTAACCATTGATAAGCCATCAGCGATGACGCTGCCGCGACAATCCAGATAGGAACCATTCTGAGATTTCTTTCGCCTTCAAACACCATAGAGAGCAGAAAGCACCCCATCACCATATCAAGACCATAACTTTTAGGGTCCTGGACGGCGCTACCAAAATACAGCCCTGCCACCGTACCAATAACCCAAAAAAGCCATAGCGCGAGTCCACCGCCAAAGAGTAAGCCCAGCCCAGGTTTTCCCCTATTGAATGCCTGAATGGACATAGCCCAGTTAGCATCTGAGGCGACCATCATTATCCCGTAGCGCTTCGCTGGTGATAAAGCCTGCAACCACGGGTATAGGGTTGCTCCCATCAACAGATGTCTGGCGTTAATGGCAAACACTGTTGCCATAAGGGTGAACAAAGGGATTTGAGTCCCCCAAAGGTCTAACGCGGCGAATTGTGCATAGCCGGCGAAGACCAACAGACTCATCGCCGTTGCCGTCAGATGCCCCACACCCGCTTGTGCTGCGGCCAAGCCAAAAGCGGCGCCAAAAATGGAGACAAAGAGAGAAACCGGGATAAGTTGTTGAAAACCAGACCATATCAGTGGTCGATTTAGTCGAGATAAATTTGGGATGCTGCGCGTTGCCTGAGACATCGTGATTTCCTGAAAATAAAAGCCAACAGGAAGGCACTATGCCAATGTAGTATAAACAAGAAAAACGCATAATAATGTATATTGCTATTTGATTATCGAATGATAAAGGTCGCAAATGTATTATCAGGATCTACAGATAGACTGGCTTAAATGCTTTGTTGCAGTGATAGATGCGGGGTCACTTTCGGCTGCAGCACCGGAAGTTCATCGTTCACAGTCTGCTGTCAGCATGCAGCTCAAAAAGCTCGAAACGGCATTAGGATGTCAGCTTCTACTTCGTGGTCCACGTCAGAATCAACTCACACCTGAGGGTCAGAAACTGTTGGGGTATGCCAGAAGGATGCTCGATCTTCATTCTGAAACCCAGGCTGCATTCCACGGCAAAGAGTTAACAGGACGCATTCGTCTGGGAGTTCCTGATGACTATGCGGCAAAATACCTGACTCCGGCTCTAAAGAGATTCGCTCCTAACTTTGGGTCAGTCGAAATTGAACTTAGCTGCGAACAATCGACGTCATTAATTCCTCGCGTCGAGAGTGGCGACCTCGACCTGGCGCTGGTCTCCCGGGAACATCCTGGCCAGGGCTCGTTATTATTTTATGAACCGATGGTGTGGGTGGGGTCTCCGCAGTTTGAAGTCTGGAGGCGCGACCCATTACCTATTGCAGTTTATGAAAGCACAAGTCTTGCTAAACGTAGTGCTATCAATGCATTAGCACTTCAGGGGCGGAGATATAAAGTGATATATAACAGCTCAAGTCTGTCAGGACAGATTACAGCAGTTGAAAGTGGCCTGGCTGTTGCCGTTTTGACACAATGCAGCGTTCCACCTCATCTGCAGGTGCTTGGCAGTGAACATCTTTTGGGGCCCCTTGAGCCTATGGAAGTATCATTGTTCAGAAGCCGCGCTTCTCAGGGGTCTTCTGCTGTGGATAGTTTGTATGATTTGCTACTCAGAACATTAAGGGCTAGAAAAGTCTACAGTTGAGATTATTTAATAAATGTTCCAACGTATGCTTCTCGCTCACCCCCCCTGCCCACGTCACGTCCAAAGCCGAAATAGGAAGCGCAGTACAGCATTCATTTCCGCCAATCAGCGTTCCCTATGACAGCTCAAACTAATAGACCTTTATGTTTGTATGCCTTTATTTACACCACGCTTATCCTTGGTTTGTTTTTCATACAGACACAATAAAAACAACGCGTTTTAATTATTCACTGACCGTTTTTACTCAAAAATTAGACCATTAGCTTTAGTTATCTCATTGATTTAAATCAATTAACCAACGCCAAGTATTTGTCATATCAATAATAGCCGGTTAGCTTATATAAATAGTATGTTAACTAAATTATAATTCCTTAACATCCAGTCGATAGGTAAGGTTAAAATGCGGTTAATTGTTATGTTATTGAGCGTTGTGATCTCCACCCAGGTCTGGGCTGGAACGCTTCCCAAGCCCGAGGGTAAAGTGCTTTTAACACTGACCGGTAATATTGCAAATACCAATGCTGACGGAAAAGCCGTTTTTGACACCGCCAGCCTTGAGAAACTGGGCATGATGAGTTTTCAGACCACCTCTCCCTGGTATAATGGACGTACGACGTTTACGGGCATCTCCCTGCAAAAACTCATGGATTACGTCGGCGCAAAAGGCTCTGTAGTTAAGGTCACTGCTCTCAATGACTACACTACCGTTATCCCGCTTAGTGACTTCAAAAAATACAATGTCATGCTTGCCTTAAAAATCAACGGAGAATATATGCGCGTCCGTGATAAAGGCCCTCTATTTATTGTTTACCCATATGACAGCGTACCTGAACTGAATAATCAGGTTTATTATTCTAGATCGGCCTGGCAAGTCAGCAGAATGAGTATCGAGTAGGAGTTCTGGCGAACATCATGAACAGAATACTGGCTGCCATCATATTTTCTCTTTTCATATCAACAGGTTATGTGTCTTTCCTTGTGCATGAAAGACAACAAGAGTTACAAAAGCTGACCCACTACGCTAACTCCTGGTCTGCTGCGCAGGTGGTATCCGAATATTACCGGTTGGAATCGTGGCTCGGTCTTTACACGCTGGACGATACCATGCCGATTGATGGTGTGCGTCTGCGTCTGGACATTATGCTCAGCCAGAGCGATTTAATGAAAGAAGGCGATTTAGGCCATTATATAGACAGCAGTAAAGCCCATCATGAACTGGCTTTAAGGCTTGAAAAAGTACTGGACGATCTCGACGTTCAGCTTGAGAAAATGAACCGTTCTGATCTTAAGTCATACCTTAAGGTAATGCATACGCTCGATGTGCCTCTCAGTCGTCTCTCATCCGGCGCGTTGGACAAGGACGTTAACTCTGTTAATGAAGCCAACCTCAAAATTCAAACCCTGTACTACATATATTCGGCAACCGCTGTATTACTGATAATACTGAGTGCCATACTGGGTATGATGATCTTCTTTCAGAACAGAAACATTCTGAAGGCGCATCTACAGGTTAAAAGCCTGGCTGAAGAACTCCAGAGATCGAAAGAAAAACTGCAAAGCCAGAATGCAAAACTGGAATATGATGTTTTCCATGATCCTTTGACCGAAATGAACAACCGTCAGTTTTTTTGGTGGAATTTAAATAAAACGATCAAAACTGCAAAACAAAATAATACTACCGTGGCGGTCATGTTGTTTGATTTAGACCGATTCAAAGAGGTTAATGACACCTATGGGCATGATGCTGGCGATATGCTGCTGCGCCAGATTTCCCAGCGGTTGATATCGCTGAATATGCCTTCAGATACACTCTATCGCTTAGGTGGCGATGAGTTTGCGTTTCTTTCGAGCGATCTGACAGAGAGTAGCGCCGTTTCACAAGCGCAAAAAATAGGCGAGTCGCTCAACCAACCCTACACGATTTATAACACGATTATTAATATCACCACCTGCATTGGTATCGTTATTTCACAAACCGAGCGCCGCTCCGATTATCTCTACAAATATGCTGACCTGGCGCTTTATGAAGCCAAAAATGAAGGCCCAGGGAAAATAAAAGTTTTCCGCCAGCGAATGTTAGATAAGCTGCAAGAAAGCAGAAAGCTTGAGCATGATATGGCCATGGCATTAATGAATAAAGAATTCGTGGTCTATTATCAGCCGATCGTTGATTCGTTCAGCCGCGAGATTTACAGCTATGAAGCCCTGATTCGGTGGATTCACCCTACAAAAGGTCTACTGTCGCCGGATAGCTTTATTCCGGTTGCGGAAAAAACAGGCATGATTAACGAGATGGGAAAATCGGTGCTTGAAATGGCCTGTCGGGAAGCCGCTTCCTGGGCCGTTCCGGCTAAAATTTCCGTCAACGTCTCCCCTGTCCAGCTAAGCACTAAAGGCTTTGCCGGAATTGTGGTGTCGATATTAAAAGAGACTGGGCTTCCAGCTGACCGCCTTGAACTGGAAGTGACGGAATCCTCTCTTTTCACAGAGAGCAATACGCCGATGAATGCGCTTAACAAGCTCAGAGCGCTGGGTGTGAAGATATCTATCGATGATTTCGGTACCGGCTATTCCTCCCTTTCTCGGTTGAGCAGGCTGGCCTTTGATAAAATCAAAATAGACAAATCCTTTGTGAATTCGCTAGCGACACAAGAAGACGCGCTGAATATCATCAAGCTCATCACTGGCGTGGCGAAGTCCCTCAACATGAAGGCCATTGCAGAGGGTGTAGAAACGCAGGAACAACTCGAAAGCCTTCAGGCACTCGGCTGTGATTTCGCACAAGGGTATCTTTTTAGCAAACCTCAGCCGTATATCGCTGCAGAAATCAAACATGGCAAACAGAGTATTCCAACATGACCACGTTTCATCATCTAGAGGCCACCAGCCTACGCGGTGAGCCCATCTCAATGTCCGACTATGCTGGCAAACTGGTTCTGGTCGTCAATACTGCCAGCCAGTGTGGTTTCACGCCTCAGTATGCAGGTCTTGAAACGCTCTACAAGAAATACGCGCCTCAGGGTCTGGTGATACTGGGTTTTCCTTGCAACCAGTTTGGCAAACAGGAACCCGGTAGTGCTGATGACATCGCGCAAACCTGTCACATCAATTACGGTGTGAGCTTTCCGATGTTTGAAAAAGTTGAGGTCAACGGCGCCGGCGCGCACCCGGTATTTCGTTACCTGAAGGACGAGTTACCCGGCATACTGGGTGGGCGTATCAAGTGGAACTTCACCAAGTTTTTGGTGGGCCGCGATGGCAAGCCGCTCAAGCGTTTTGCCCCTTTCACCACCCCAGAGAAAATGGAAGGCGCGATCGTTGCTGCACTTAAAATCTAAGTGCCCTTTCATAGCATGAAAAACGGAAGCTTAAGACAAATCAGAAAGTTATCGTCAAAGACAGTCGCTTACACTGTCGATGCTATACTTCCCTGCGAATCTCATGAAAAGGAGCTAATCATGCAATCATCACGTTGGTTACTGGCATTACTGCTCGCAGGCGCTATGCCTGCGCTTGCCGCCGTACCTGACTCCTGTGAGCGTGTCAGGAGCGACATTCAGCAGAAAATCATCCAGAACGGCGTAGCCGAAAGCGCCTTTACCCTTGATATCGTGCCCAACGATCAGGCTGATAAAGCTGGGGCTCAGGTCGTCGGCCACTGTGCTAACGACACCTTTAAAATTCTCTACACCCGCACCGATAACGCCCAGTAATGTGCTACCGCCTCCAGCAGGAGGCGGTGCTTTCTAGCCTTTCTTCTCGACAATAAACTCCAGCGCAATGCCAACCAGTACGCCATCGCGCAGCGTTTGATCATCGGATAACGCATCCAGGTCTCCCTGAAAACGCAGCTTTTGTGAAGTGGTGTTAATGGTCAATTTTGAATGCAAACAAGGCAGCGCCTGCGAACTGACCGGATAGACCACGCGCCCGGAAACCAACACAGGGATCTTGCGCAATGCAGCGGATTGCAACACCCCTATCGTGGAATACAACACGGCTACTGGCGTAACGGCGAGGACTTTTTCCTCCGTCACGCTGATGAAGTCGAGCAAAATTTCGGGGCGTAAAAAATTTAACCCTTTGTAGGGAACCGTGACCGTCTCAATCGCGGGCATCGGAATAACAGAAGAAGCGATATCCTGCATAGATGACTTCCATAAGTAACGGATTAGCGGTAAGAAATTCGATTAACGAAAACGGTTAACCGTAATAAAACTGTTTTTATGTTGTAAAACAATTATGCACACGCCCCTCGCAACTGGCAAACGCCGACATGCAAATACCTCGTTAGTGCAACAGTGTATTTTGACCAGGGTTAATACTTGTATACCACTAACCAGGTATCCTCTTTCCATCATTAGCAGGTTTTTAATTTCTCGTTGAAATCATTAAACAAAAATAATGGAGTGAGTGATGTCAAATCAGGAAAAGCCAGGGGGGCTGAGCCGACGCACCCTAATTAAATCATCGGCTATCGGCTCATTAGCCTTCGCGGCGGGTAGCCTCTCGCTCCCCTTCTCTTTGCGCGCCACGGCCGCTGCAGTACAGCAGGCTAATCAGCCGGAAGATAAAGTGGTTTGGGGCGCATGCTCCGTCAACTGCGGTAGCCGCTGCGCGTTGCGTCTGCACGTCAAAGACAATGAAGTCTACTGGGTAGAAACCGACAATACCGGCCAGGACGTTTATGGCGATCACCAGGTACGCGCCTGTCTGCGCGGGCGCTCCATTCGCCGTCGAATCAACCACCCTGACCGCCTGAACTATCCCATGAAGCGTGTAGGCAAGCGTGGCGAAGGCAAATTCGAGCGCATTAGCTGGGATGAGGCGCTGGACACCATCGCCAGCAACCTCAAACGCGTGGTGAAAGATTACGGCAACGAATCCGTCTACATTAACTACTCTTCCGGCATCGTTGGCGGCAATATCACTCGGTCCTCACCATCCGGTTCCGCGGTGATGCGTCTGATGAACTGCTACGGCGGTTCGCTTAATCAGTACGGCACCTACAGTACCGCCCAGATTGCCTGCGCCATGCCGTACACCTACGGCACCAACGACGGCAACAGCACCTCCGATATCGAAAACAGCAAACTGGTGGTGATGTTCGGCAACAATCCGGCAGAAACCCGCATGAGCGGCGGCGGCATTACCTATTATCTTGAACAAGCTCGCGAACGCTCAAATGCGCGCATGATCGTTATCGATCCCCGCTATACCGATACCGCCGCTGGCCGGGAGGATGAGTAGATACCTATCCGTCCTGGTACCGATGCCGCGCTGGTTGCCGGTATTGCCTGGGTGTTGATTGACGAAAACCTGGTCGATCAGCCGTTCCTCGATAAATACTGCGTCGGTTACGACGAGAAAACTTTACCAGAAGGCGCACCGGCCAACGGACACTATAAGGCCTATATTCTTGGTCAGGGCGATGACGGCGTGGCGAAAACCCCGCAGTGGGCATCGCACATTACCGGTATTCCAGCCGATAGAATCATCAAGTTAGCGCGTGAAATCGGCAGCACTAAGCCGGCTTATATTTGCCAGGGCTGGGGGCCACAGCGCCAAGCAAACGGCGAGCTTTCTGCCCGTGCGATTGCCATGCTGCCCATTCTGACCGGCAACGTTGGCATCAACGGCGGTAACAGCGGCGCGCGTGAATCCACTTACACGATAACCATCGAACGCTTCCCGGTACTGGAAAACCCGGTCAAAACGGCGATTTCCTGCTTCACCTGGACCGATGCTATCGACCACGGCGCCGAGATGACCGCCACCCGTGACGGCGTGCGCGGCAAAGATAAGCTGGATGTGCCCATCAAGTTCTTCTGGAACTATGCGGGCAACACCATCATTAATCAGCATTCGGATATCAATAAAACCCACGAGATTTTGCAGGACGACAGCAAATGCGAAATGATCGTGGTGATTGAAAACTTCATGACCGCCTCGGCGAAATACGCCGACATCCTGCTGCCCGATTTAATGACCGTGGAACAGGAAGACATTATCCCGAACGATTACGCCGGGAATATGGGCTACCTGATCTTTATCCAGCCTGCCACCGCGCCAAAATTTGAGCGCAAGCCCATCTACTGGATCTTAAGCGAAGTGGCGAAACGTCTTGGGGACGATGTCTACCAGAAATTCACCGAAGGACGTTCGCAGGAGCAGTGGCTGCAGCATCTGTACGCCAAAATGCGCGCCAAAGACGCGGATTTGCCGACCTATGATGAACTCAAAAAGATGGGCATCTACAAGCGTAAAGATCCGAACGGGCACTTTGTCGCCTACCAGGCTTTCCGCAAAGACCCGGAGGCAAATCCGTTAAAAACACCGTCGGGAAAAATCGAAATCTACTCCAGCCGTCTGGCCGACATTGCCGCGAAATGGCAGCTTGAGAAAGACGAAACCATCAGCCCACTGCCGGTTTACGCCTCAACCTTCGAAGGTTGGGACGATCCGCTGCGCGGTACTTTCCCGCTACAGCTGTTCGGCTTCCACTATAAAGCGCGAACGCACTCCAGCTACGGCAACGTTGATGTGCTGAAAGCCGCTTGCCGCCAGGAAGTCTGGTTAAACCCGCTGGATGCGCAAAAACGTGGGATCCGCAACGGTGACATGGTGCGCGTATTCAACAGCCGTGGTGAACTGCGTATTCCGGCAAAAGTCACGCCGCGCATTATGCCGGGCGTGTCCGCAATGGGCCAGGGAGCCTGGCACGATGCCGAGATGAACGGAGACCGAATCGATCACGGTTCCTGCATCAATACGTTGACGACGCATCGCCCTTCTCCACTGGCGAAAGGCAATCCACAGCACACCAACCTGGTTGAGATCGAGAAGGTATAAGGACTAGACCATGAGCACCCAATACGGATTTTTCATCGACTCGGCCCGCTGCACCGGTTGTAAAACCTGCGAGCTGGCGTGTAAAGATTACAAAGACTTAACCCCGGACGTCAGTTTCCGTCGTATTTATGAATACGCGGGCGGCGACTGGCAGGAAGACAACGGCGTCTGGAATCAGAACGTCTTTGCCTACTATCTGTCCATCGCCTGTAACCATTGTGAAGACCCGGCCTGTACCAAAGTGTGCCCAAGCGGCGCGATGCACAAACGCGAAGACGGTTTTGTGGTCGTCAACGAAGATGTGTGCATCGGCTGTCGCTACTGTCACATGGCCTGCCCGTACGGTGCGCCGCAGTACAACGAAGCCAAAGGTCACATGACCAAATGCGACGGCTGCCACGAGCGTGTGGCGGAAGGTAAGAAACCGATTTGCGTGGAATCCTGCCCGCTGCGCGCGCTGGACTTTGGCCCAATCGAAGAGCTGCGTCAGAAGCACGGTACGCTGGCGGCGGTGGCACCGCTGCCATCGGCGCACTTCACTAAGCCAAGCATTGTAATTAAACCTAACGCCAATGCACGTCCGTGCGGCGATACCACTGGCTATCTGGCCAATCCGAAGGAGGTGTAAGATGGGAAGTGGATGGCATGAATGGCCGTTGGTACTCTTTACGGTGCTGGGGCAGTGCGTTGCGGGAGCCACCATCGTCACCGGCTTAGGCTGGCTGGCGGCGCGCCATGAACCTGCAGATCAACGTCGCATTGCGCTTAATATGTTTTTCCTGTGGGTGGTGATGGGCATCGCTTTTTTTGCCTCAGTGCTGCACCTCGGTTCACCGCTGCGCGCGTTCAACTCGCTTAATCGCGTGGGAAGCTCTGCGCTCAGTAACGAGATAGCCAGCGGTTCCGTTTTCTTCGCCGTAGGGGGCTTCTGGTGGTTACTGTCGGTGATGGGGAAAATGCCCGCCGCGCTTGGGCGTCTTTGGCTGCTGGTCAGCATGGTGCTCGGTTTGGTATTTGTCTGGGCGATGACGCGCGTTTATCAGATAGATACCGTGCCAACCTGGTATAATGGTTACACGACGGCGTCATTCTTCCTGACCGTGCTGCTCACCGGACCTCTGTTTGCAGCCCTGCTGCTTAAAATGTCAAAGGTACCGTTCAACGGGAAATTCTTTGCCTCGGTCAGCGTACTGGGCTATTTGCTCAGCATCGCCGTCGTCGTGATGCAAACCGCTGATCTGGGCTTTATTCACAGTTCCGTTCAGCAGGCGAACGCGCTGCTGCCGGACTGGGGCACCTTACAGGTGTGGCGCTTTGTACTGTTAGCGGCAGGTTTAGGCTGCTGGCTCTGCCCGTTACTGCGTCGCGTTCCGCCGCGGGCTGCGGGTCTGGCGCTTGGTCTGGTACTGATGCTGGCAGGCGAACTTATCGGTCGCGGGCTGTTCTATGGCCTGCATATGACCGTCGGCATGGCAATTGCCGGGTAATTCATCGGTGCGGGGGCAATCCCGCACCCTTTTAAGGATATGCAGTAATGAATGACGTTCAGCACAACAACGCTTTAGCGTTCTCCGCCCGTGTACTGGGTGCTTTGTTCTATTTCGCGCCGAACAGCACGCTTGCCGAACCGCTGGTAACAGCCTTTACCGACGGTGAGTGGGTGACACAGTGGCCGTACCCTATTCTGCACGCCGATACCCTCTCCGCTGGATTTGCCTCTCCCGCTGAAGAATCTCTGGCAGAGGCCTGGCAGCGCCTGTTTATCGGCCCGGATGCGCTACCGTCTCCGCCGTGGGGTTCCGTTTGGTTAGACCGCGAAAACGTTCTGTTTGGCGACTCTACGCTGGCACTGCGCCAATGGATGCGTGAAAACCAGATTGCGTTCGATGTGCAGCAAAACGAACCAGAAGATCACTTTGGGACCTTGCTCATGCTCGCTGCCTGGCTTGTTGAAAATGGCCGCGAAGAGGCCTGCAATCAGCTGCTGGCATGGCATCTACTGCCATGGGCTCCTCGATTCCTCGCCGAATTTATTGAAAAAGCGAACCATCCTTTCTTCATCGCACTGGGACAGCTTGCACAGCAGACGCTGGCACAATGGCAAAGCACGCTGCTGATCCCCGTCGCTGACAAAAAACTTTATCGCTAAGCCCTCAGCTCACGATGCAGCGTCTTCACCATTACCCCGATATTAAGGCGATGTTCCGTCGCCTGCTTGTTGCCACCGTGATTGGCGTCCTCGCGGCGCTGGCGGTGGCGCTATTTCGTCACGCCATGTATCTGGGGGAGTGGCTGTTTCTCAGTAATGACAGCGGCAGTCTGGTCAACGCCGCTGGCGGTCTCGTATGGTGGCGGCGGATTATCACCCCGGCGCTTGGCGGGCTCGCCGCCGGGACGTTATTGTGGGCCTGGCAACGTCATACGCAACAACGTCCCCATGCGCCGACTGACTATATGGAGGCGCTGGAAAGCGATGAAGGCAAGTTTGATACCAGCTCAAGCCTTATCAAATCCACCGCCTCGTTATTAGTGGTCGTCAGCGGTAGCGCTATTGGTCGCGAAGGCGCGATGATCCTCTTAGCCGCCCTTGCCGCCTCTTTCTTTGCCCAGCGTTTTACGCCAAAGGATGAATGGAAGCTCTGGATTGCCTGCGGCGCAGCTGCGGGGATGGCAAGCGCCTATCATGCCCCATTGGCAGGTAGCCTGTTTATCGCCGAAATTCTTTTTGGCACCTTAATGCTGGCCTCGCTTGGCCCGGTCGTCATCGCCGCGGTGGTCGCGCTGCTCAGCACGCAGTTGATGAACGGTGGCGCGGAGCTACTCTACACTACCGGCAATTTACCGGCTCTTAACGCGGCGCATTACGGCTTAATGCTCGCTACCGGGCTCGTCTGCGGTTTAGGCGGGCCGCTGCTTATCTGGCTGATGGACATGAGCCATCGTGTTTTCCTTAAGCTCAAACTTTCGCCCCCTTGGCAGCTTGCGCTGGGGGGATTGGTCGTTGGTTTGCTTTCGCTATTAACGCCCGCGGTGTGGGGCAATGGCTACAGCGTGGTGCAAGGGTTTCTGTTAAGCCCGCCGAGTTTTGCCATTATTGCCGGGATTTTCCTGTGTAAGCTGCTCGCCATTCTTGCCAGCAGCGGCTCTGGCGCACCGGGCGGTGTGTTTACTCCAACGCTGTTTATTGGCCTGGCGGTCGGTATTCTGTTCGCTAATACGTGGGCGCTGGTGTTCCCTGGGAACGAGGCGATGGCGATATTGCTTGGCGTGACGGGAATGGCAACGTTACTGGCAGCCACGACGCATGCGCCAATTATGTCAACCTTGATGATTTGCGAAATGACCGGGCAGTATACGCTGCTGCCCGGTTTACTGATTGCCTGCGTGCTGGCGTCTGTACTGTCGAGAACCTTACGCCAGGATTCTATCTACCGTCAGCACGTTGCGGAGCATCGCTAGGTCGACGTACTGACTCAACTCACGCTGTTCCGGGCGCGGCAGATACGGCAGTTCGCCAATCAGCGGTGCCGGCAGCTTTTTGCTGAGCACGTCGATAATTTCCGCGTAGTGCGCCAGGCCTGGGTTGATACGATTCGCCACCCAGCCAATCAGCGGCAGGCCGTCGTTGGCGATGGCCTGAGCGGTCAGCAGCGCATGGTTAATGCAGCCTTCCTGAATGCCGACCACCATCAGCACCGGCAGCTGTTCCTGCACCACCCATTCGGAGAGCGGGCGCAGGTCATTCATCAGGCTGCGCCAGCCGCCGGTACCCTCAACCACCACGTTATCGACCTGCTGGCTCAGATTGGCCAGGCCGTCAGACAATAAGGTGTAGTTGATTGGGCAACTGTGGGCGACGCTGCTCTCTTCTTCGCTCAGCGCAATCGGGTTGATAGCATCATAAGGTAAGTCCAGCGATGAAACGGCTTGCAGAACCAGCGCATCTTTATTGCGCAGCCCTTCTGCAGTTTCCTTGCTGCCTTTGGCAACGGGTTTGTATCCTGCCACCCGTTTCCCGCTGGCGGCGAGCGCCTGCAAAAGCGCACGAGAAACCACCGTCTTGCCGACAGAAGTATCAGTTCCAGTAATAAAGAAACGATTAAGCATCACAAACTAACCCCACTGCTACGCCACGTAAATATCATGGCAATGAATAATTCAATGGAGTGAAAGTTTACGTGATGTGCGAATGGGTCAGATTGAGATAGCGCAATTTTTTGCAAAACTGCTAAAAATTGTTAACCCTGTAACAGTCTTATCAGCAATGTTCCATTATATAGCGCATCTTTTACCAGAGCCGCCCCAGCCATGGTGCCGCGGTTAGAAAACTGTGTTTGCTCTACCGCAATATGTTTGCTGTAGGCAGGCAGCGACTGCTGGCGAATACAATCGCCAATCGCCGGGAAGAGGATGTCGGCGGCCTGATTAAACGGCGAGCCAATCAAAATTTTCTGCGGATTGAAGAGGTTAACCATAATGGCGAGGATTCGCCCGACGTTGGTTCCAATGCTGCTAATGATATCCTTTGCCAGTAAATCGCCCTGCATCGCGGCCTGACACAGCCACTCCACGGTGAGCGGCTTCTGGTGCAGCATTGAACTCATCGACTGCTGCATGCGGACCTGAGTCAGCTCCATCACGCTTTCCACGCTAGCGATCGTCTCAAGACACCCGTGGTTACCGCAGTAGCAACGCTTACCATATGGGTCGACCTGGGTATGGCCAATTTCCACCAGGCTGCTACTGCCCGCGTGCAGCAAACGGCCATCGGTGATAACACCTGCGCCGACGTTGTGGTCGATAACCACCTGAATGACATCGCGTGCGCCGCGCGATGCGCCAAACAGCGCCTCGGCCATGGTCCAGGCGCTGATATCATGCTGAATATACACCGGCACGCCGGTATGCGCCTCCAGCGTTCCGCCCAGCGGAACATCGGTGACATCATAAAACGGCATACGATGGATAATGCCGTTTTCGGTGTCGATAATTCCCGGTAGCGTAATGGCAATCGCGGTCAGACGTTCCAGCAGGTTCTGATGGCGAATAAAGAATTGGTCAATATGGGTCACGACGCGGTTCAGGAATGGGGACTCATCTTCCAGCGCCAGTTCAAGTTGCTCTTCCACCACCAGCTTACTGCTGAGGTCACGCAGCGCCAGATGGATAACGCCCCGGCTGATGCGCACGGACAGATAGTGCCAGGCTTCCGTTTCGACCATAAGCCCTACGGCTGGACGACCACGGCTACCCGCTTCCTGAATCTCCGTTTCCTGAACGAGGTGGGCTTCCAGCAGTTCACGAACAATTTTAGTGATACTGGCCGGAGCCAGTTGCGCAAGTCTGGAAAGGTCGATACGCGAAACCGGGCCGAGCTGATCAATAAGGCGATATACCGCCCCTGCATTGGTCTGCTTGATTTGATCGATATGCCCTGGCTGACTGTCCGCTACCACCGTAAGACTCCCTTATTTTCGCGCTTCGAAATAAACACTTTGGGCTATGGTGAAGTACTTGAACGCCCTGCGTCAAATTTTTACTTAGCCTTGTGATTTACTGCACAATTTTTCACACTTTTGGCAACGAAACGCTCACCTTGGCCGCGTTTAATAGCTGTTGTTTGAAGCGTTCTGCTGCCTGGCTAAGCTCATGGTGTTTTGACCACACCAGCCACATTTCAGAGACTGCATCCTCTTCCGCAATCGGAACCCAGCGCATTTCATAAAGCTGAACCCGCCGAAAAGACGCTGGCAAAATCGATACGCCCAAACCGGAGGCCACCAGACCAATAATCGTCATCGCCTCCCCAACTTCCTGGGTAATCGTTGGCACTGCATCGTAACGACGCATCAGGCCAAGAATATCGTCATAAAGACCGGTACCAACGTGAGGGTCAAAAAAGACAAACGGTTCTTTGCCCAACTCCACCAGGCTGACTTCCGGTTTATCGGCAAGCGGATGGTCGCGGTGGATCATCGCCAGCAACGGTTCACGCAGGATCACCTGCCAGTCGAGGGTGTCGGGCAGCAACGTATTGCGCATCAGTCCTAACTCAAGTGCCCCTTCGGTAAGCGGTGAGATCTGCTCGCGGGTGTTGGTTTCCCGCGTCTGGATGTGAACATCCGGGTAACGCTGACGAAAGGTGGAGAGCGTGTCGGAGACCGCTTTAATAAACGGTGCAGAGGAAGTGAAGCCGATATGCAACTCACCGGTTTCGCCGTTATGCAGGCGGCTGGCCCGCGCGGCGGCTTCACTGACCTGTAACAGAATCTGCCGACTATCGGCGAGAAACTGTCGCCCCGCCTCCGTCAGGCTAACGCTGCGGTTGGTACGGGCAAACAGTCGTGCGCCCACCTGCTGCTCAAGGATTTGAATTTGTTGACTTAATGGCGGCTGGGAAATATTAAGCCGCGCCGCCGCGCGCCCGAAATGCAACTCTTCGGCAACGGCAACAAAATAGCGTAAATGGCGCAGTTCAATATTCATACTTTAAAGATATCAATTGAGATTATTAATATATTAGACAGAATATTTACATTTTCCTACTCTAATTATGTGACCTGAGTCGATATTACCCATTGTTTTACGCAAGGATTTCCCGTGAGCCGCACAACCACCGCAGACGATACGCCTGCCATCGATGTCCGCGTTGATACCCCACTTCAAACAAACACCTTTATTCGCCGCGGAACTCCACCGTTTATTCGCGTGACGCTGGCGCTTTTCTCCGCGGGACTGGCAACCTTCGCTTTGCTGTACTGCGTACAGCCCATTCTGCCAGTGCTGTCGCACGAGTTCGGGATTTCCCCTGCAGGCAGCAGCATTTCGCTTTCTATTTCAACGGCAATGCTAGCCATTGGTCTACTGTTTACTGGCCCGCTGTCCGATGCCATCGGGCGTAAAAAAGTGATGGTGACGGCGCTGCTGCTGGCATCCTGCTGCTCTCTGCTCTCGACCATGATGACCAGTTGGCACGGCATTTTGATTATGCGCGCGCTGATAGGCCTGTCGCTTAGCGGCGTGGCGGCGGTCGGCATGACCTATCTCAGCGAAGAAATTCATCCGAGCTTTGTGGCGTTTTCAATGGGGCTATACATCAGCGGGAACTCAATAGGCGGGATGAGCGGACGTCTGTTGACCGGGGTCTTTACCGACTTCTTTGGCTGGCGCGTCGCCCTGGCGGTCATTAGCGCCTTTGCGCTGGCCTCAGCCATTATGTTCTGGCGCATTTTGCCGGAATCTCGCCACTTCCGTCCGAGCTCATTAAAACCGAAAACGCTGCTGATAAACCTGCATCTGCACTGGCGCGACCGTGGCCTGCCGCTGCTGTTTGTCGAGGGTTTTCTGCTGATGGGCGCGTTCGTCACCCTCTTTAACTACATCGGCTATCGACTGATGCTGTCACCGTGGTCGCTTAACCAGGCGGTGGTGGGTTTGCTCTCGGTCGCCTATTTGACCGGCACCTGGAGTTCACCAAAAGCGGGAATGATGACCACGCGCTACGGCCGCGGCCCGGTGATGATCTTCTTTACCGGCGTGATGCTGGTCGGCCTGCTGCTCACGCTCTTTTCCCCGCTGTGGGTGATTTTCCCCGGCATGTTACTCTTCTCCGCCGGGTTCTTTGCCGCCCACTCGGTTGCCAGCAGTTGGATTGGGCCGCGCGCGCGCCGCGCCAGAGGACAGGCATCTTCACTGTATCTGTTCAGTTACTATCTCGGTTCTAGTATCGCCGGTACGCTCGGCGGCGTGTTCTGGCACAAGTACGGCTGGAACGGGGTTGGCGGGTTTATCGCACTGCTGTTGGTTTGCGCGCTGCTGGTTGGCGTCACTCTGCATAAACGCCTGCATTAACATAAAGCATCACGTAGCCCGGACGAGGCAACGCCGACTCCGGGAAATCCCCGGCGGCGCTCCTCTTATACGGCCTACGATACTGATAACTAATACTTATACTATTGACATAAAATGCGTTGCCATCTCGCCATACTAGCTGGCAATTCCTATAATACCCTCACTTTTGTCTTACCAATGTAGCGCTATGACGACCCGTGCCAGCAATACCCAACTCAACCTACGTATTATCTCAATAGTTGTCTTCACCTGTATTTGCTACCTTTCCATTGGCTTACCGCTCGCGGTATTGCCGGGCTTTATTCACTACGATCTCGGCTACAGTACGCTGGTTGCCGGGGCGGTCATCAGCCTGCAGTATATTTCTACCCTACTTAGTCGGCCGCACGCTGGGCGCTACACCGATATCTGGGGGCCCAAAAAGGTCGTCAGTCTGGGGATCATCTGTTGCCTGATGAGCGGTTTGTTTACCCTTGGCGCGGCGGCAGCGCATGCCAGCCCGATACTGGCGGTGGCGCTACTGCTGGTTGGGCGCATCTTCCTCGGCGTGGGCGAGAGCTTCACCTCCACGGGCTCTACGCTGTGGGGGATTAAAACCGTCGGCGCGATTCACACCTCGCGGGTTATCTCGTGGAACGGCGTTGCTACCTATGTGGCGATGGCGGCAGGCGCGCCGTTAGGGGTTGTGCTAAACGGCTGGTTCGGTATTAGTGGTTTTGCGGCGCTGATTGTGATTATTGCGGTCATTGGCCTGCTGTTTGCTCGCACCCGCGCCGACGTCAGCGTCAGCGCCGGAGTCAGAGCGCCCTTCCACGTGGTGGCGCGCAAGATCTGGCCATATGGTCTGGGCCTGGGGCTGGGGACGGTCGGTTTTGGGGTGATAGCGACCTTCATCACCCTCTACTTCTCCTCCCACGGTTGGGCGGGCGCGGCGTTCACGCTGTCCCTATTTAGCATCGGTTTTATCTGTATTCGCCTGGTACTGGGCAATACTATCACCCGCTTTGGCGGGATCCGCGTCTCGCTTATCTGTTATGTGGTCGAATGTCTGGGGCTGCTGATTATCTGGTTTGCCCCGAACGCGTGGGTTGCGGGCGTTGGCGCGTTTCTGACCGGGTCGGGCTTCTCTCTTGTCTTCCCAGCGCTGGGTGTTGAGGCGGTAAAACAGGTGGAAGAACAGAACCAGGGCACCGCGCTGGGTACTTATTCAGCCTTTCTGGATCTGGCGCTGGGCCTTACCGGGCCCATTGCGGGCTGGATTGCTGGCTACCAGGGCTTAGGCAGCATCTATTTGATTGCCGCCATTGTCGTCGCCTGGGCCTTTGTCCTTATCCTGCGTGTGTACCTTTCTCAGCGCGCAAAACAGACTACCTGTACTGGCTAACTCCTTGAGGGGCAGTCAAA
The DNA here is from genome assembly GCF_902485085.1 of uncultured Kluyvera sp. NCBI lineage: Bacteria > Pseudomonadati > Pseudomonadota > Gammaproteobacteria > Enterobacterales > Enterobacteriaceae > Kluyvera > uncultured Kluyvera sp. Next base: position 133,674 of record NZ_CABTJS010000140.1, on the reverse strand, counting down.
ATCCGCCCCGCTACGGATGTACAACAAATCTCGTACATTACGTTACAAGCCGATACCAATCACTCACGGAAAGACAGCTCGCTCATCGATATAGTTATTTCAACGGCCCCGCAGTGGGGTTGAATGAAAAAACCAATTCGAGGGTATCAGAATGAAAAAAGTATTAGCTCTGGTTGTTGCCGCTGCTATGGGTCTGTCTTCCGCTGCTTTTGCTGCTGACGCAACTGCAACTCCGGCTGCATCTGCAACCGCTACTCATGCGGCTCCAGCGAAAGCCATTCACCACAAAAAACACAAGAAAGAAGCTGCTAAACCAGCTGCAGAGCAGAAAGCTCAGGCCGCTAAGAAACACAAAAAAGCCGCTGCTAAACCAGCTGTAGAACAGAAAGCTCAGGCTGCTAAAAAACACCACAAAGCAGCAACCAAACCAGCTGCAGCTCAGAAAGCTCAGGCTGCTAAAAAACACAAAAAAGCCGCTGCTAAACCAGCTGTAGCGCAGAAAGCTCAGGCTGCTAAAAAGCACCACAAAAAAGCTAAACACACTGCTGCTAAACCAGCCGCTCAGCCAGCTGCATAATTATTCTTGATAACGTATCCGCGTAGCAATACGCCGATACAGGTGGCGCCGGGAGGCTAGCAGCAATGCTGAATCCTGGTGGCCACCTGAGTTAATCAATTACCGTATCGGCGCTTATTTAGCGCCGATTTTTTCCCCGGAGAGCAATCATGTTGCGGCGCTATCGTTTCGAGCTCATCCTGGCATTACTTATCGTCTGCGCACTGATCGCAACCCAGTTTTTCTTTTACTGAGCGTAGTTCGCTGATTTTACTCCCACTTTTTGCTTCTCCCGTCTATAGTAGTCTCATTGGGTTTATTTTTTATAATCATAATTGCCCCATCAGAGAGTGATATGCGTACAGCCTTTGTGTGTTGTTTACTGGGAACGTTATCCGTCCTGCCCTTAATTTCTCACGCTGATGACGATGATATTGGCATCAGTGCGAAAGATATTAAAACGCTGTTCTTCGGTCATGACGATCGTACCCTGGTCACCCATCCTGCTCAGGCACCGTGGGACGCCATTGGCCAGCTGGAAACCGCCAGCGGCAATCTGTGTACCGCGACGTTAATTTCTCCTCACCTGGCGCTCACCGCCGGGCACTGCCTGCTTGAACCACCGCGCGGCAAGTTGGACAAAGCCGTGGCGCTGCGTTTTGTGTCGCAGAAAGGCACCTGGCGCTACGAGATTCACGATATTGAAGGTCGCGTTGACCCCTCTTTAGGAAAACGTCTCAAGGCGGATGGCGACGGTTGGATTGTTCCGGCTTCCGCGGCGCCGTGGGATTTTGGCATTATTGTGCTGCGTAACCCGCCTTCAGGCATCACCCCGCTACCGGTATTCGCCGGGAATAAAGATGATCTCACCGCCGCACTGAAAGCGACGGGGCGTAAAGTGACGCAGTCAGGTTATCCGCTCGACCATCTGGATTCGCTGTACAGCCATGAAGATTGTACGGTCACGGGGTGGGCACAAACCTCGGTACTTTCCCATCAGTGCGACACGCTGCCGGGCGATAGCGGTTCCCCGTTGCTGTTGAAAACGGACGCCGGTTGGCAGGTTATTGCCGTGCAAAGCTCTGCTCCGGCGGCAAAAGATCGCCAGCGTGCCGATAACCGCGCCATCTCGGTGACCGGTTTTCGCGATAAGCTTGAGGCGCTAGCTGCCGGCAACTAACTCAGACGCTGCTGGTGACGCAACGCCAGCAGCGATGAGAGCGGCATCGGCTCACTGAAGTAGAATCCCTGAAGCTGGTCGCAGCCGGCAAGCCGTAGCAGTTTCATCTGTTTTTCGGTCTCCACGCCTTCCGCAATCACCGTCATCCCCAACGCGCTGGCAATTCGGATAGTTCCTCCCACCAGCGCCGCCGCCTGATCGTCATCACCCACCAGCCCCGCCAAAGATTTGTCGATTTTAATCGTGTCGAAGTTAAAACGTCGCAGGTAGCCAATACTGGAATACCCCGTGCCAAAGTCATCCAGTGCCACGGCGGTACCCAATGCTTTGAGCGCGGAAATCGCCGCCCTTGCCCGCTCGGGTTTTTCCAGAACATAGGTTTCCGTCACCTCAAGCTGTAGTCGCGACGGTGGGAAACCGGACGATTTCAGTACGCTGGATACTTTGTTCTCAAACTCCGGGTCGCGGAACTGCGCTGGGGAAATATTCACCGACAGTTTTAAATCATTATGATTCAACAAGTCACGGCAGGCGCGCGCCAGTACAAACTGGCCAAGGGAATAGATAAGCCCGCTGGTTTCCGCAATCGCAATAAAGGCATCGGGCATCAGTTCGCCCTTTGGCCGTCGCGGCCAGCGTACCAGCGCTTCTACCCCTACCATCGCCTGCGAGCGGGCACAGACAATAGGCTGATACCAGACTTCGAATTCATCGTGCTCGAGCCCATGGCGAATATCGTTCTCCAGAGAAAGCTGGTATTCGCGGGCGCTGCTGAGCTCCGCGTCATAATGCGTGATCCGCCCTTTCCCGGTCATTTTGGAGTGATACATGGCAATATCGGCCTGGCGGAACAGCTCAGAACTGGTTTTATCCTGTAACGTACCGCTAGCAATCCCCAGGCTGGCGCTGATATGCAGCGTTCGTTCGCCGATACGAATTGGCGTGCTGAGATAATCCAGCACGCTGCCAGCAAACGCCGAAGCGCTGGCTTCAGAGTGCGCACCGCCCACTGTCATGGCAAATTCGTCGCCGCCCATACGCGCCAGCATGCCGCCATGAGGGACGAGCGTTTGTAGCATATCGGCAATGCGTATAATTAAAATATCACCGATATCATGGCCATAGATGTCATTAACATCTTTAAAACCATCAAGATCGATAAAGACCACCGTCTTGATATCCCGGTCTCCCCGGCGACTAATATGCTCAAGCTGCTCAATTAGCGCCCGGCGGTTTGGCAAATGGCTCAGCCAATCGGTCAACGCGATTTCACGCGCCTGCCGCTCGCCGCGGGCTAGCTTCCACAATCCCAGGCTGCTCACCAGGATAAATAGCAGGATAAGCCCCGACGCCAGCAGGACAATTTTTCGAATCTCCGGCGAGGCCGCCTGCGCCGCCTCAACGCCGGGCTGCCTTAGCTGCCAGTTAAGCCAGCCAACCACTTCACCGCTGGAGGTGCGCAGCGGTATGTTGTACCTGTTTTGTGGCGAAGTAGTGAGCGTCAGGTTCTCAATCTGGAAGGTGTTGCCAAGGGTATTTAACAGCGCCGGGTTGACGTGCCGGGTGATGACCAGATAACGACGGGTGGCATCGTATACATTCAGGCGACCTACCATTGGGCGGATCAGGCCAATGCCAATAAAGGCAACGCCTTCACGTGTATGGGTTATTCCGGCAACGTTATTTTTTCCTCGCAGCAAGGCGTCCTGATTCTGCTCGATCAGCGCCTTTAAACCACTGCCAAAAAACGAGAGATCGCGCTCGCTGAACGGCGAGCTACGAAACGATCCCCACAGGACGCGATAGTTCTCGTCCAGCACAAAGGTACCGTCATAAAGATTGTTAATTTTGAAGCCAGCGCCCCAGGTGTTGTAAAGCCAGGTGGTGTCGAGCCTGGGCGCATACACTTCACGGACGGCATCATCCCAGATGGCGTTATCAATCACTAATGAGAGCACGCGGTTAATAGACGTTTGGATCGCGCCATCGACGGATAGCGCCGAGCGACGGGCATCAATATCGTTGGTTTTGCTGGTGATCAGGCTTTGCGAGAGGTATAGAAGCGAAATAATAGAAAAAATCAGGCCGATGCCTGCAAAAAAGATAATCACAAAAAGCGTTCTGGCTGTGGCTATATTACGCCAGCGTGACGGATCGAACATGGTTGCCCCTCGCATCAAATACGCCAACCCTTTGTTACAAGCGTAATACAGACGAAGGATTTCGCTGCCCGATTTCTCAGGCAGCGATCACATCAGGCGAGCTTAATGATAACCATACCCACCAACAGTAAAGCTAAACCAACCCAGCCTTTTTTATTCAGCCGTTGGCCGAAGAGGATCCACCCCGCCGCCAGCGTCGCGGCCACACCGAATCCGCCCCAGATGGCGTAGGCAACGGAGAGATCAATTCCCTTCACCGCCTGCGACAGCGCGCTGAACGCAGCCAGTACGGCGACAAGGGAAAGGATGCCGTATCCTTTGCGGCGGAAGCCGTCAGAAAACTTGAGGAAAATATTAGCGACAATTTCCAGAACAATGGAGCCTGCCAGCCATACGCCGTGAATCATTTCAAACTTATGCATGATTCACCTCTTTATTCAAAGACTTGTTTACCGCGGTGGCTTTACGCGTACCGGACTTAATCAGTACGATACCGGCAATCAACGTTGCCAGACCCGCCGCTTTCATCACCGTCAGGCTCTCGTCAAACAGCATTACGCTGAACAGGGTAATCAATACAATGCCGATGCCTTCCCACAGCGCATAGGCAACACCCAGTGCGATTTTTTTAACCGCAAACGAAAGAAAAATATATGACAAGGCGATCATCACAAGCATCAAAATAAAGCCAGTGTTTCCGTCAGATACGCTCGCCCATTTCATAGAAAGCGTACCAGTAATTTCAGCAACAATGGCCAAGGCTAATAAAATCCAGTAAAACATAGTCCTTCTCCTGCATGAGAATATAATCCGTGCAGCTCGCGGCAAGGCGCAAACTGAAATAAAATGATTAAAATTTAGCTCAAACGAAGAAGGGTACTAAAGCGCGTTGCGCCAGTGCTGCTCACCATAGAAGGCAGAATAGGAAGGAAAAACAGAAGGTTTGGTAAGGCTGAACGTCCTGAACATATTGTCCATAAAATTACAATTATCCGCGGTATTGCTTCTCATCATTGCGGATTAAAATTGTCCTCAGTAGTTAAACACAGTTAATATCTAACACAAACATCTAAATATTTCAAAATGTTTGCAAATCTTTACTGATGTTATTTGATATAAATGCATTTATTATCAGTAGATTCGCAACTATCATATTCTGCATAGATATTCGCAGGAGTTAGCTCAACATGTCCAGGCCGATCATCACGCTTAATGGATTAAAGATAGTCATCATGCTGGGCATGCTGGTCATCATTCTCACCGGTATTCGCTTTGCCGCCGATATCATCGTCCCGTTCGTCCTGGCGCTGTTTATCGCCGTGATACTCAACCCCCTGGTTCAACTGATGGTGCGCTGGCGAGTACCGCGGGTATTGGGCATTTCGCTGTTGATTGGGGTGATTATTCTTGCCGCCGTTCTGCTGCTTGCCACACTTGGTACATCGCTCAATGAGCTCACGCGCACGCTGCCACAGTATCGTTCCTCACTGGCAGTGCCTATTTATAATCTTGAGCCGTGGTTTCAGCGTTTTGGTATCAGCGTCAGCCCGGACGAACTGATTAAATACATTGACCCCAATGCCGCCATGACGCTGGTTTCACGTTTTCTGAGCCAGCTTTCGAACGCCATGTCCTCTATCTTTTTACTGCTGCTAACGGTGGTGTTTATGCTGCTTGAAGTTCCGCAGTTGCCTGCCAAACTACAGCAAATCATGGCAAAGCCTACTGAAGGCATGGCGGCGATTCAGCGCGCGCTGGATAGCGTGTCGCATTATCTGGTGCTGAAAACGGCCATCAGCGTAGTGACGGGGCTTGTCGTATGGGGAATGCTGGAACTACTGGGGGTACGCTTTGCCTTTATCTGGGGGCTGCTGGCCTTTGCGCTCAACTACATTCCGAACATTGGTTCGGTGCTGGCGGCCATTCCCCCTATCCTTCAGGTACTGGTGTTCACCGGCTTTTACGACGCGCTTGTCGTCCTTGCGGGGTATCTGGTCATTAACCTTGTGTTTGGCAACATTCTTGAACCCCGCATCATGGGACGCGGCCTGGGCCTATCGACATTAGTGGTCTTTTTATCGTTGATCTTCTGGGGCTGGCTGCTTGGTCCGGTTGGCATGCTGCTCTCCGTCCCGCTGACCATTATCGTTAAAATTGCCCTTGAGCAGACCGAAGGCGGTAAAAGTATTGCCATCCTGCTGAGTGATTTAAGCAAATAACCGTCAGAACAGCGACAGCATCAGCGCAACGGGGAAACTAAACGGCCACGTTGCGCCAATCAGCACCGTGGCAATCAGGCGGATTGACGTTGTCTCACGGGTCAGAAACCAGGTAATACCGGCACAGATAAGCGCCATAACGGCGTAAAAGATGAGCATATGCTGATATAGCGTCACCAATTGAATCCTTGTCATTGATCGTTAAAGCGGCGCAATATGCTACGTTTTTTGACGTACATCAAGTTTTTCGCCACTTATCGCTGAAATGTTTTTTGATCCTGGAATTCGGCTCCAGCCGAATTGACTGCTAAAAAGAGAAAACCCAGCACTACATTACGCCGCGCTGGGTTTTAATTCTGTGACACACCGTCCGGTTAGCGTTTTGGCACGCTGGCAGCAAAGATGCTGTCTGCCGTCGGGTCACTAACGTAGTGGTTGGGATCGTATTGCGGAATGACGTTCACCTTTTCCATATCCCAGGACTGCGCAATGCAGGCCGCACTGACTCGGTTTTGTCCTTCACAGGTCGCAACACGACTAACCGAATAATAAGTCCCAATCCCCATCACCGTAGCAATCACTACAGCGCTACAAACGATACTTTTCTTCATCTTTCTGACTATACCTGGTTCTACAACGGCGCGGATCCTCGCACGTTGCATTGGGTATGTCAAAACCAGGGAGGAGTATGGGCAAGCGTCACGCCTACCGACAAGGGAGTAAATCGTCATCAAGCTCACCGATAAACGCCCCTGTAGACCGCACCGTGTTTAGATAAACACTGAATAAGAAAAAGGCCGCCTTAGCGACCCTCTGGTTTCAACCGATTAAAAGCTTCCAGCCAATCATACCGGGTTTGGGTACCGACCTCTTTTTCTCCCTCTTCAAGTTTGATGATTAACCTTCTTTTATTGATGCTTTCCTGGTTAAAGAAAAAAGGAGCCAACCTTGTTGCCAGTGCCTCATACATCCGCTGCGCGACACTTTCACCCGCCTCGGGCCCCCATTTATCAAACTCATTTTTGATATCCTGGAAATCCTGATTCACACATCCTCCTAAGCCAAACCGATGACAGGTTATAAGGGATGCAACACCATAACGCGGTATGACATCCCTTGACCACTCACTCAGTGCTTTATCATCACATGGCGAACCACGGTGTAATCCTCAAGGCCATAAATGGACATATCCTTGCCGTAACCTGAGAGTTTCTGCCCGCCGTGCGGCATTTCACTGACCAACATAAAGTGGGTGTTAACCCAGGTGCAGCCATACTGTAACCGTGCGCTCAGGCGATGCGCCCGCCCAACATCTTGCGTCCAGACGGATGAAGCCAACCCATATTGGGAGTCATTAGCCCAACCAAGCACCTGCTCTTCGTTGTCGAACATGGTCACGCTGACAACAGGGCCGAAAACCTCGCGCTGCACGATATCGTCTTCCTGTTTTGCCCCCGCAAGCAGTGTCGGCTGGAAGTAATATCCTGCACGGGCGGCTTTTTCTCCCCCGGTGACGACTTTGATATGCGGCTGCGCTTTGGCTCGGGCAACTGCCTCGCTTACTCGGGTAAGATGCGCCTGGGAGCTCAATGGCCCCAGTTCGGTCGACTCATCTTCCGGGTTGCCTGATTTCAGACTCGCGATGGCAGCCCCTAATTTTTCCACCAGCCGTTCATAGATGCCCTTCTGCGCATAGATCCGGCACGCTGCGGTACAGTCCTGCCCGGCATTGTAGAAACCAAAGGTTCTGACCCCTTCTACCACGGCGTCAATATCGGCATCGTCAAAAACGATCACCGGCGCCTTACCGCCAAGCTCCATATGCGTGCGTTTAATCGATGGCGCAGTATGGGCAATAATATGTTCCCCGGTAGCAATCGAGCCGGTTAGCGACACCATACGAACTTTGGCATGACCCGTCAGCGGGTCACCAACCGTTTTCCCTCGGCCGAACAGCACGTTCAGCACTCCCGCAGGGAAGATATCTTTCGCCAATTCAGCCAGCGTTAAGGCGGTAAGCGGGGTAATTTCTGAGGGCTTAATCACCACGCAGTTCCCTGCGGCAAGCGCAGGAGCCAGCTTCCAGGCCGCCATCATGAGCGGATAGTTCCAGGGCGCAATTGACGCGACCACGCCCACCGGATCGCGGCGAATCATCGATGTATGGCCTTCAAGATATTCACCCGCCGCCAACCCGTTCAGACAGCGGGCGGCCCCCGCGAAGAAGCGGAACACGTCCACCACCGCCGGGATTTCATCATTCGTGACGCAGTGCAGCGGCTTACCGCAGTTGAGCGATTCCAGCCGGGCAAAGGTAGCGGCGTGTTCTTCAATAACATCGGCTAGCTTGAGCAAGCATTCCGCACGGTGCTTTGGCGTGGTTTGCCCCCACTGCACAAACGCCCGGTCGGCGGCCGTCACGGCGGCGTCAACCTGTGCGGCGGACGCTTCCGCGATGTTCAGCAGGATCTCACCCGTCGCAGGGTTATAGACCGGCTGGGACTCCCCTTCACCTGCGACCAGTTCACCATTAATCAGTAACTTATGTTGCATAGTATGATCCTGTTTTATTTAAATGTCGTACCACCGCTAGCGGCAGAGTCGTCTTCGCGAGTCAGCCACCACGCCCCTAAAATCGGTATCATCGTTAACAGCATGACCATCAGTGCCACCACGTTAGTCACCGGCACGTCTCGAGGACGCCCCAGTTGGTTAAGCAACCACAGCGGCAGCGTTCGCTCGTGTCCGGCGGTGAAGGTGGTGACGATAATTTCATCAAACGACAGCGCGAACGCCAGCATACCGCCAGCCAGCAGCGCCGAGCCTAAATTCGGCAGCACCACGTGACGGAAGGTTTGCCACCCGTCGGCCCCTAAATCCATAGACGCTTCCACAAGGCTCCACGAAGTACGGCGAAAACGGGCAATGACGTTGTTAAACACCACCACTACGCAGAACGTTGCATGACCGATAACAATGGTCAGCAAACCCGGCTCAAGATTAACGGCCTTAAACGCCGTCAACAGCGCCAGCCCGGTCACAATGCCCGGTAGCGCGATGGGCAATAGCAGAAGCAGTGACACCGCGCTTTTGCCAAAGAAATCACGTCGCCATAGCGCTGCTGCAGCAAGCGTGCCAAGTACCAGTGCGATAGCCGTCGACAGCGACGCAATTTTAAGTGACAATGTCACCGCATCAAAAATATCGCCACGAGAAGCCGCCTCGCTGAACCAGTGCAGCGTCAGGCCTTTCGGCGGAAAGCTGAACGCCGCGTCTTCGGTGTTAAACGCGTAAATGGCGATAATAGCCAGCGGGAAATGCAGGAAGATAACGCCGCCCCAGGCGGCAATTTTAAGGAACAGCGGTGCCCTTTCAGAGTGCATCGAACGCTCCCAGACGCTTCACGAACGCCAGATAGAGGGCAATAAGAACAATAGGGACCAGCGTAAAGGCGGCAGCCATCGGCATATTGCCAATAGCCCCCTGCTGGGAATAGACCATGTTGCCAATAAAATACCCCGGTGGCCCCACCAGCTGCGGCACGATAAAATCGCCAAGGGTCAGCGAGAAGGTGAAAATTGAACCTGCGGCAATGCCGGGAATGGCCATCGGCAGCACCACGTGACGGAAGGTCTGGCGCGGACGCGCGCCGAGGTCAGCTGAGGCCTGAAGCAAGGAACCAGGTATCCGCTCCAGCGCCGCCTGCACCGGCAAAATCATAAACGGCAGCCAGATATAGACGAACACCAGGAAGCGGCCCAATCCGGAAGTCGAGAGCGTATTACCGCCCACGCCCGGTATTGTCAGCACCGCCGCCAGCAGCGCCTCCAGCCCCAGATGGTTAAGAAACCACTGTGCCACCCCATCCTTCGCCAGCAACAGCGTCCAGGCGTAGGCTTTGACGATATAGCTCGCCCACATCGGCAACATCACCGCCACGTAGAAAAAAGCTTTTTTCTTACCGTGGGTGTAGCGGGCCATGTACCACGCCATCGGAAAGGCAAGCAATGCGCTGGCGACGGTGACCGAAAGCGCCATCACCAGCGTACGCACGATGATGTCGTAGTTGGCCGGGTTAAACAGCGCATAGAGGTTTGCCAGCGTCAGCGTTGGCGTGACGGACATGGTGAAATCGTCGAAGGTGTAGAACCCCTGCCAGAGCAGAGTCAACAACGAACCGAAGTAGACTATCCCAAACCACATCAGCGGGCCGAGCAGGAGCAGAAACAGCCCGAGCGTCGGCATGCGCCAGAACAGGCTCGATAAACGCCCCTGGCGGTGAACGGGAGGAACCGGCGTCATGCTCATCTCCATCTACCTCCCTCCATCCAGCGCCACCATCGCATCCCGCGCCCATGAAGCCTGCACCTGGTGCCCCACGGTAGGGCCATCGGCATTGAGTCCTGCAGAGAAATTGGCCCGGCTGACCAGTAGCTTCTCGCCGCTTTCCAGCAGCAGTTCATAGCGCGTTGCCGCACCTTGATACTGCACGGCCTGCACGCGTCCTTGCACCTGCACTTCTCCGCTTTCGTTCAGACGAATATGTTCAGGCCGTAGCGCCCAGCTTCCCGCCATCCCGCAGAGCTTCTCCGCCACCGCAGGGTCGAAAACGTTAGAGGTCCCGACGAAGCTCGCTACAAACGGCGTTCGCGGTCGCAGGTACAGCGCGCGCGGCGTATCTACCTGTTCAATTTGACCGTTATTGAACACCGCCACCCGATCAGACATCGACAGCGCCTCACCCTGGTCGTGGGTGACGAAGATAAACGTGATGCCGAGATCCTGCTGGAGCTTTTTCAGCTCAAACTGCATCTGCTCGCGAAGCTTGAGATCCAGCGCGCCCAGCGGTTCATCAAGCAGCAGCACGCGCGGCTCGTTCACCAACGCTCGGGCAATCGCCACGCGCTGACGCTGACCGCCGGAAAGCTGCGACGGCTTGCGTCCTGCCACAAAGCCCAACGCGACCTTTTCCAGCGCCTGCACCGCTTTTGCCTGACGTTCTTTTTTTCCGACGCCCTTCACCATCAGACCATAGGCGACGTTATCCAGCACCGACATGTGCGGAAACAGCGCGTAGTCCTGGAAAACGGTGTTGACATCCCGCTCCCAGGGCGGCAGTTCGCTGGCGTGCTTGCCAAAAATAGAGATAGCGCCACCAGAGAGCTGCTCAAACCCGGCAATCAGCCGCAGACAGGTGGTTTTGCCGGAGCCGGACGGCCCCAGCATGGAAAAGAACTCCCCATCATGGATGGCGATGCTGACACCATCCACCGCGCGTACGTCACCATAAAGCCGCGAGACGTCATGAAATTCTACTGCATACGTCATGTGGGACTCCTGGATGATTAGCGGCCGCCCATAATGGCGATATAGTCCTGCGTCCAGCGGCTATAAGGCACGTATTTGCCGCCCTCAGCGATCGGCGTTTTCCAGAAGGCAATTTTGTCGAAGAAGCTGTAGCCGTTGGTTTCACAGCCTTTATCGCCCAGTAAGGTACTGGCCTTACAGCCTTCAGCAACCACCGGCAGCGAGCCAAACCAGGCCGCGACGTCGCCCTGCACTTTTGGCGTTAACGACCAGTTCATCCACTTGTAGGCGCAGACCGGATGTTTTGCTTCAGCGTGCAGCATGGTGGTATCCGCCCAACCGGTCACCCCTTCTTTCGGGAACACGGTAGCAATCGGCTGACCTTCGCCTTTAAGGCCGTTAGCCTGATACGGCCAGGCGCTGGAGGCCACCACGCCTTCGTTTTTAAAGTCGCTCATCTGCACGGTGGTATCGTGCCAGTAGCGGTGAATCAACTCATGCTGGTCACGCAGCACCTTCAATACCGCCTGATATTGTGCTTCGGTAAGCTGATATGGGTCGCTGATACCCAGTTGCGGCTGCGTAGCTTTGACAAACAGCGCAGCATCGGCAATGTAGATAGGGCCATCGTAGGCCTGCACGCGCCCCTGATTAGTTTTACCGTCCGGCAGATTTTGTTTAACGAAGACGACGTTCCAGGAGTCTGGTGGCGTCGGGAAGGTTTTGGTGTTGTACATCAGCAGGTTTGGCCCCCACTGATAGGGCGTGCCATAGACTTTACCGTCAACGTTAAACCAGGCACCTTTTTCCAGGCGCGGGTCGAGGGATTTCCAGTTTTCAATCAGCGCCGTGTTAATCGGCTGCACGCGTTTACCCATGATCAAACGCAGCGAGGCATCGCCGGAGGCCGTCACCAGGTCATAACCTCCTTTCGCCATCAGACTGACCATTTCGTCAGAGGTTGCCGCCGTTTTAACGTTAACCTGACAGCCGGTCTCTTTTTCAAACTGGGTCACCCAATCATATTGTTTATCGGTTTGACCCCGCTCGATATACCCCGGCCAGGCGATAATATCCAGGCGCCCTTCTGCTTTTCCAAGCGACGTTGGGGGTTCGGCGGCATTCGCGGTAGCGACGGTCATCACCAGCGCACACAGGCTGCTGCGGGCAAATTTCTTGCTCATAAAGTTTTTACTCCTGTCACAATGAATTTGAGCGGCAGCCGTGCCGTTAAAAATATCTCCCTTAATAAAAATAGACATCACAATGCAGCACACCTGTGCAGCCGATATAAATTTGCACAGGTTGTGACCAAGGACGCATTCCGCAAAAATGGCAAAAGGACATTGATAATCTGGATTATAGACAAGGAGTTACCGGCCAGGAGATCTATGCGTATTTCCTATGGCCGGTCTTTATCAGGGCGAGAATGTCGTCCTGGAGGAGAATATGACAAGATTAATTCAACATTTCACGAATAAGCTGACCCAGCGTTTCTACCGCACGCTCTTCTCTTTCTCCCCACCCCCAGGCGGTATTAAAACGGAAGAATGACGCCCAGTTATCGGTCGTCGAGAACATTTTGCCCGGCGCGATGCTGATATGGTGCTCCAGCGCTTTTGCACTGAGCGCCCCGGCATCCAGCCCGGCGGGAAGTTCCAGCCACAGAAAATAGCCGCTGTCGTTATGATGAATATGCACTTCCGGCGGCAACGCGCGCATCAGGGCCTGCCAGGCCTGCTGTTTACGCTCGGCAAGCTGGCGACGCAGACGCCGCAGGTGCGCGTCGTATCTCTTGGTTGCCAGATAATCCACCAGCGCCAGCTGCATAGGCGAACTGGTCGACAGTGTGCTCATGAGCTGTAAGTGCTGGATGCGCCGCGCGTGTTTGCCCGCCGCCACCCAGCCAATGCGAAACCCAGGCACCAGGCATTTTGAGAAAGAGCTACAGTGCAGCGTCATATCGCTTTTATCCCACGCTTTGGCGGGAAGCGGTTTGTCGCGGCCAAAATAGAGTTCGCTGTACACATCATCTTCAATCAGCGTGACGTTATGTTCACTCAGGATCTCAATCAGACGCGCCTTTTTCTCCGGCGTTAAGGTGAAACCCAGCGGATTCTGGCTATTGGTCATCAGCCAGCAGGCCTTTACAGGATAGGTTTGCAGCGCCTGCACCAGCGCATCCAGATCGATGCCCTCTTTCACATCGGTGGCCACCGATAAGGCTTTAAGCCGCAGTCGTTCCAGCGCCTGAAGTGCGCCGTAAAAACAAGGGTTCTCGACGATAACCCAATCACCGGGTTCGGTGACGGCTTGCAGACTCAGATTGAGCGCCTCCAGTGCACCGGCGGTGATGACAATCTCATCGGGCGAAATGGTCATGCCCTGTAGAGCATAGCGACGCGCAATCGCGTGACGCAGCTCATCGTTACCCGGTGGCAGGTTTTCAATCACGCTCATCGCCGTCGCGGTTTTGCTGACCTGCGCTAACGAACGGTTTAGCTGAGGCAGTGGAAACAGTTTCGGGTCCGGAAATGCCGACGCGAACGGTAGCACTGAGGCATTACGACTGGCCTGCAACACTTCAAAGATATAGGTATTGATGTCGACGACGTTATCCGGCATCACCTGCGCCGGTGGCGCTGCCGCGCGCGGTGCAGCAGCACGCGGCGCGACATAGTAGCCAGATTGCGGGCGCGCAACGATACGGCCCTGGCTTTCCAGTAGCTGATACGCGTGGCTGACGGTCATAAAACTCATACCGCTGTTAACCACCTGTTCACGGAGCGACGGCAGTTTGTCGCCAGGAAGCCATACCCCAAGAGCTATCTGCTCCGTCATCTGCTCGGCGAGGCGCTGGTACTTTTTCATGGAGGTTCCCGGTGAATCTGACATTGCAACCATTTTATATCAGCGTTAATAAATATGCATTTTTTTGTAACTGATATGGGTTGATAGCGATTCGTCCGCGACTTCATATTTTGTGAATACGCACTAGTCACCATTAATTTTTACGTATTACCTTACAGAAACCGAAGTTACCGCTAGATTATGCTGATAATGCGGGGTCTGCACCTGGTGAAGGTGCCGATAATTCATGGGTCAGCCACGCCACGAATCAGGTTGAAGATTTAATTGCCAAACCGGAAGCCGAGAGTTAATGCTCTCATTTAACGCGCCCGTAGTGGACGCGTTAAGCCGTTCACCTGCGCTAAAAGGCGACAAATATCAAATATTAAGCGAGCCTGCTTACCGTTTAAGCAAATCCTGTAAAAATGGGCACTTATTGACGTGAAAAAAAATATAAACACGGCATGATGTGCGCCTTGCGAAAACGGGCTCGGTTATTTCATCACGCCAGGCCAATCTCTATTTATCAATATTGCAAACCTTCATTTTGCAACACGATAGCCATGTTTTTCATCATGCAGGCGGATCTCTTTTTACATGAAAATGACAAGTATTGAGCTATTGGGTTATTCGGCTGCGCTATGCTTTTCCTCCGTCGTCGCTTCCGGGGAATTACACTCTGAAGCGCTGGATTTGATAAACCCACTGCTGTTTATCGTGGCACTGGGCAGCGGGATGGTGTGCCTTTACCCGAAAACCAAAAAACTCGCCTCCCGGTTTACCCGGGGTTAACGCATAAGCAGAAGCGGCGATAACAGCCGCTAAAAAGTGAATGAAATGTTAGAACTGTTATCATTTAATACCCGCGGACTGTCTCTGCCCCCCTGCGCCAACACGCCCTAAAATCACGCCGAGTCTTCTTCTCCACGGAGTTTGCATGTTCGGTCTTGATGCGTTTCACCTCGCGCGAATTCAGTTTGCCTTTACCGTTTCATTTCACATTATTTTCCCTGCCATCACCATCGGCCTCGCCAGTTATCTGGCTGTGCTTGAAGGGCTATGGCTGAAAACCCGTAACCCGGTCTGGCGTTCGCTGTACCAGTTCTGGTCTAAGATCTTCGCCGTCAATTTCGGTATGGGGGTCGTATCCGGGCTAGTGATGGCCTATCAGTTCGGGACTAACTGGAGTGGTTTTTCCCAGTTCGCGGGGAGCATAACCGGCCCGCTGCTGACCTATGAAGTGTTAACCGCATTTTTCCTTGAAGCCGGTTTTCTTGGCGTCATGCTGTTCGGCTGGAACCGCGTCGGGCCGGGGCTGCACTTCTTCGCCACCTGCATGGTGGCGCTGGGCACGATTATCTCCACCTTCTGGATCCTCGCCTCCAACAGCTGGATGCAGACGCCACAAGGCTATGAAATCGTTAATGGTCAGGTCGTGCCCGTAGACTGGTTTGCCGTGGTGTTTAATCCCTCTTTCCCTTACCGGCTCCTGCATATGTCCATTGCCGCATTTCTGAGCAGCGCGCTGTTTGTCGGGGCATCAGCGGCCTGGCACCTGCTGCGCGGCAACCAGACGCCTGCGGTGCGCACGATGTTTTCCATGGCGCTTTGGATGACTTTGGTTGTTGCCCCTATTCAGGCAATGGTGGGCGACATGCACGGGCTCAACACCTTAAAGCATCAGCCGGCCAAAATTGCCGCTATTGAAGGCCACTGGGAAAACCCGCCGGGCGAGCCAACTCCGCTATTGCTGTTTGGCTGGCCGGATATGGAACAGGAACGCACCCGCTACGGGCTGGAAATTCCACTGCTGGGGAGCCTGATCCTCACGCATAGCCTGGATAAGCAGGTACCAGCGCTGAAGGAGTTCGCGAAGGAAGATCGCCCGAACTCAACCATTGTCTTTTGGTCGTTTCGTATTATGGCGGGGCTCGGAATGCTGATGCTGTTGCTCGGCGTGGCGGCGCTGTGGTTACGCAAACGCCAGACCCTGTACACCTCGCGTCCATTCCTGTGGTTTGCGCTGCTGATGGGCCCTTCCGGCCTGATTGCCATCCTCGCCGGTTGGGTCACCACCGAGGTGGGACGTCAGCCATGGGTAGTCTACGGCCTACAGCGCACGGCAGATGCCGTATCAGCGCACGGCAACCTGCATATGAGTATCAGTCTGTTAACCTTCTTTGTGGTGTACAGCTCGGTCTTTGGCGTGGGCTACAGCTATATGGTACGCCTTATCCGCAAAGGCCCGCAGCCGTTTGACCATCCCCCTCAAGGAACGGCTGCGCGCCCGCTTTCCGCCGCCATAGATCCCCACTCATCCCAGGAGGAACAAGCATGAGCATCGACCTGTCCATTATCTGGTTCGTGATTATTGTTTTTGCCACCCTGATGTACATCGTTATGGACGGCTTTGATTTGGGTATCGGAATCCTCTTTCCCTTTACCCGCAATGCGCAGGAGCGCGACGTGATGGTTAACAGCGTGGCTCCGGTCTGGGACGGCAACGAAACCTGGCTGGTGCTCGGCGGCGCGGGGCTGTTCGGCGCGTTTCCGCTGGCCTATGCCGTCATTATTGACGCATTGACCATCCCGCTTTCGCTGATGCTGGTTGGCTTGATTTTCCGTGGTGTTGCCTTTGAGTTTCGCTTCAATGCCACGCCGTCACACCGTCCGTTCTGGGATAACGCCTTTATGGGCGGCTCTATTCTGGCGACATTCTGCCAGGGCGTTGTCGTCGGCGCCGTGATAAACGGTTTTGGGGTAACGGGACGCGCTTATAGCGGTGGCGCGTTCGACTGGCTGACGCCGTTTACGCTCTTCTGCGGCGTGGGGCTTACCATCGCGTATGCGCTGCTTGGCGCGACATGGCTTGTGATGAAGAGCGAAGCAACGTTGCAGCACAGCATGAAGCGGAATGCTCGCGGTCTGCTGCTGGCATTGCTGGCCGTCATTGCCATCATCAGCCTTTGGACCCCGCTTCAGCATACCGCTATCGCCCAACGCTGGTTCAGCCTGCCGAACCTCTACTATTTGCTGCCGGTACCGGCGCTGGTTCTTATGGCCAGCGCGCTGCTATGGCGGCATCTGACGCGAACAGAGAGCCATGCTCAGCCTTTTATTCTGACGCTGATCCTGGTTTTCCTCGGTTTTAGCGGGCTTGGCATCAGCATCTGGCCGGCTATCATTCCGCCGTCCATAACCCTGTGGCAGGCCGCCGCACCGGCACAAAGCCAGGAATTTATGCTGATTGGCGCCCTCTTTATCATCCCGATCATTCTGGTATACACCTTCTGGAGCTACTACGTGTTTCGCGGAAAGGTCCCGCAAAACGAGGGCTATCATTGATGAAAAGTCGCTGGGCTTCACGCATTTTCTGGCTGGTGGCGCTGTGGGGTGGCAGCGTTCTGACGCTGGCAGTGGTAGGCAGTCTATTTCGTGTACTGATGACTGAGATGGTTCAGTAGAGATACGACAAAAACCGGGAACAGTTAAGAAGAAACGGGATTTCGTGGGATCGAGAGATGCTGGGGCTTGCGAGGATTTTTGGCTTCGACTAACAAATCACATTTGAACCACGACAAAATCTACAATTCGGTGAATTGGTTCACTAATCACACGAATCTGAACAACCTTTATTCAAATCCTAAAACTACTTTAAAAAGCGTTCAAAGCTGCTAACAGTTGGATTTGATTCACCTGACTCCGATCAGTATTTGAGCAACTATAAAGGGTATTTTTAATATCCATTTTCCATTTAAGCCGTGCTTCCCTAATTGCCTTAATCATTCCGTTCAACCATTAGACAGCTTTCTTATGTGGCTCCTTCTGTGGCGCTACAGGGCCAGGCTGTTCGCTGATGCCGTACTGAGCCAAAATCTCTTTGCGGGCTTCTGGGCTCAGGGAATCAAGCATTGCTGCTGTATTCAGGGCGCTTTGGGAGCGATATTCGTCCTGACTAAGGATGTCTGGGGAAAAGATGGCTTTTTTACCGCCTTCTTTAAAGGCCATTGTTATCCGTTCAAGTTCATCATTTTTCATGGAAAGAAAAATGATGTCCCACCATGCTTTATGCTCGTTTTTAGTTTCTATGACGAAATCAACTAATGCCTCTGGGCTCGAACAATCTTTGGGCTTGGATAGCCCAAAAAACTCTTGGGTTCTAGTTGGTAGTAAAGATACATGATATTCGAACGCTTTTGAGCCTGAACGCTTGCGCTTCAATTCAGGCGAAGCTTCAGCAAGCATATCGAGTTTTTTCCTGACATTGGGTGCGGTAGTTGCAAATTCAGGAACACCTATGCAGTCCTGAACGGTCACCCACTCTAAAAGTTCGCCTTTCGTTTTAATCATACTTTTACCTTAACCAAAAAGAATGCTGTGTTTTTTTGATTGATTAATAATCAATGTCAATTAAATCAATTGATTATCGTCAACCTACCCAATCATCGAAAAGAATGAATAGTTCGATTGACTATTTACAACCATTCTTTTGCGATCTATTATCTACCTGAACCGGTAACCGCTAACGGCTACCGGATGCGGTAACTAATAAGGATCGCACGATGTCAGTAAAAAACCAAGACTGGCATGCGGAGCAGATTAAAGCTGCGGTTCGTATGAAAGAAGGAAAGTCTCTTGCCCAGCTCTCCAGAGAAGCGGGACTTAAACCTGACACCATGCGCAACGTTTTCCGCTGCCATATACCACG
Organism: uncultured Kluyvera sp.; assembly: GCF_902485085.1. Taxonomy (NCBI): domain Bacteria; kingdom Pseudomonadati; phylum Pseudomonadota; class Gammaproteobacteria; order Enterobacterales; family Enterobacteriaceae; genus Kluyvera; species uncultured Kluyvera sp. Next base: position 114,692 of record NZ_CABTJS010000140.1, on the reverse strand, counting down.
ATATGAAGCAATCATTGCCGGCTATCTGGGCACTGAACCTGCTGCTATCTGGCCGAGCCGTTATCTGTAGGAGGATGTGACGTGCAATCAGTTCAATGGGTAACAGTACAAGAATGTATCGGGCTTTCTTGCTTCCCGCGAAGCGCCCCGAATATCCGTAAAAAACTGGAAACAGCATCTTCCTGCAGTGAAGGCATGCGCCGTAAACGTTCAGGTTCAAAAGCAATGGAGTACAACACCGCCATTCTGCCGGTTGAGGCCCGCGCCGAGCTGTTGCTTAAGCGCGGCAAGGTGGAAACAAGTAAAGGGGTTGTGACACTGGCCCGCCCGGCTGGCGGCGATATGGACTCTGTCCGCCGGGCACTCTGGCAGCGCTGGGATGCTGCCAGTGATTCAGCCCGTCAGCTTGCTGAAAAATGGTTGCCGCCGCTTCAGATGGCCGATGAGCTGATCGGCTCTGGTGTGACTGCCACCACGGCATTCAACACCGCTGCCGGCATGCATGCAGTCAGTGCTGCGTCATTACGGGATAAATACTACCTCGTACAAAAGTACGCAAAATCTGACTGGTGTGCAGCACTGATTGACCGTCGCGGTGGCAGTACCCGCGAAACACGTCGGGCTGAATTTCATGAGGAAGCCTGGCAGTTTCTGATTGCAGATTATCTGCGCGAAGAACAACCAAAGTTCCGTAAATGTTATGAACGCCTTGAGCTGGCAGCAAAAGCGCATGGCTGGTCTATTCCGTCACGTTCGACAGCTTTTCGTCGTGTGCAGTCGTTAGATCCAGCGATGGTGGTCGCCTGCCGTGAAGGTGAGCATGCTCTGATGCATCTGATCCCTGCTCAGCGTCGTTCTGTTTCGCATCTGAACGTCATGCAATGGATTAACGGGGATGGCTATCAGCATAACGTGTTTGTTAAGTGGTTCAACGGTGAGATTGATCGTCCTAAAACATGGTTCTGGCAGGATGTTAAAACCCGCAAAATCGTGGGCTGGCGTTGTGATCTGACGGAGAACACCGATTCAATACGTCTGTCTTTCATGGATGTTATCGAGAAATACGGTATTCCTGAAGACTTCCATATCACCATCGATAACACCCGTGCAGCGGCGAACAAATGGCTGACCGGCGGCGTCAAAAATCGCTACCGTTTCACCGTTCGTGAAGATGATCCGCTGGGTTTATTCCCGATGATTGGCGCAACAGTTCACTGGACCAGCGTTGTCGCGGGGAAAGGCTGGGGCCAGGCGAAACCGGTTGAACGTGCGTTTGGTGTGGGTGGTCTGGAAGAATATATCGACAAGCATCCGGCGCTGGCCGGAGCTTACACTGGTCCTAATCCGCTTGCAAAACCGGATAATTACGGTGACCGGGCCGTGGATGCCGACCTTTTTCTCGAAATCATTGCGGAGGGTGTGGCGATGTACAACGCCCGCCAGGCGCGGGAGACAGAAATGTGTGAGGGTAAATACTCGTTTGATCAGGTCTTTGAGCGTGATTTATCGCAGACGATTGTCCGTAAACCGACAGAAGAGCAGCTCCGCCTATTCCTGCTACCGGCAGAGGCGGTAACAGTGAACAAGAAAGGCGAATTCACTCTTACGGCGGGCGGTAGTCTCAAAGGTGCCAAAAACGTTTATCACAATCCGGCGCTTATGGCTCCGACCCTGCGCAAAGTGGTGGCGCGTTTTGATCCGCGCAACCTTCATGGTTCGGTGCTCTGCTATACGCTGGATGGTCGTTTTCTGTGTGAAGCGCCCTGCATTAACCCTGTGGCGTTTAATGACACTCAGGCTGGACGGGAATATTCGCGTCAGCAGAAACGGCTCAAAAAAGCGACCAAAGCCATTATTGCCGCCCAGAAACAAAAAGATGCGCTCGAAGTGGCAGAACTATTACCACGTCTTGCCGAACCGGCAGTACCCGAATCAAGAGTTGTCGGCATATTCAGACCGGCAGGTAATGCCCTGATGCGTCAGGAGGTGTTTGAAGAGACGGACCCGGATGAAGATGGTTATCTGGATCACTCATTAAATATTCTGGAATTAAATAAGCGTAAAAACGTTATTTAAACGAATTTAAACTTAATTCAAATAAAAGGATTAATTATGTCTGACATGAATATCACTGATATTCGTGAGGTTCTCCGCAACCTCGTGGATGCAAAAGGTATCACTTTTTCTAAAGTTGCCAAAGAAACCGGGTTGTCCTCCGGGGCGCTCAGCAGCTTCATGAACGGAAAATATGCAGGCGATAATGAGCGCCTGACTGAAGTACTGAACCGATGGATTGAGAAGCAGCAGGCTGTTGCTGAATTTCCGGCACCGCCACGTTTCATTGAAACACCGACGGTTACGCAAATCTGGCGGGCATTCCGCTATGCGCATCTGACGGAATGCATTGGTGTCGTCTGCGGCAACCCCGGCGTCGGTAAGTCTGAAGCAGCGCGAGAATATTGCCGCACCAATGAAAATGTCTGGATGGTCACCATCACCCCGTCATGCTCAAGTGTCCTTGAATGCCTGACTGAACTGGCATGGGAACTGGGTATGAATGATGCCCCTCGTCGTAAGGGGCCGCTTTCCCGAGCCCTGCGCCGTCGCCTGGACGGTACTCAGGGTCTCATCATTATTGACGAAGCCGACCATCTGGGGGCTGAAGCGCTGGAAGAATTGCGTTTATTGCAGGAAGCAACCCGCATTGGGCTGGTGCTAATGGGTAACCATCGCGTCTATTCCAATATGACCGGCGGCAACCGTACCGTTGAATTTGCCCGTCTTTTCTCGCGTATAGCCAAACGCGTGGCCATCAATAAAACAAAGAAAGCTGATGTTACAGCCATCGCTGACGCCTGGCAGATTAAGGGTGAAAAAGAGCGCCAGCTTCTGCAACAAATCGCCCAGAAACCAGGTGCATTGCGGATTCTCAGCCATTCTTTGCGTCTGGCCGCGATGACGGCCCACGGAGCAGGTGAAGCGGTGAATGAAGCCTACATCCTGAAAGCATTTCGCGATCTAGATCTGGATGTCGATGTTTCTACATTACTGCGAGGTTAAACATGTTTCCTGAACTGATTTCGACCCATGTGCAGCAGGCAAAGGCCACAGAGGCCATTCTCAATCAGAAAGGTTGCTGGGTGACTGTATTTCGCCAGTCTCGCACCCGCCCGGTTCTGGAGGTGTCATGCCCTCCGGCCGAACTGCTCAACAGTGCTGTGCGTATTGTTGAGCGTAACAATTCAGGTTCCCGCTCCGTGTGGGTAGCCAGTTTCAATGGTTGCCGGATTATCTGGCGCTGAGGAATCAAAATGGCAAAACTTATTTTTACAGTAATTACCAAGGATGTGTTTTCCGAAGGTGGTCAGGTTAAGGAAGTAGTCGATATCAATGCAGTTATGGAAGACGTAAATCATGAATGCCCATCGGCTGCTGACCACCTGGTCAATATCATTAATAAAATGGCACCACAAATTATTAAGGCCGCAAATTTCCATTATGTAAATGAATGGAAAGCGCGGACCGGGAATACCGAATCCAATACCACTCATTAAGGCGAATAGATGAATAATTCAAATACCGTACCTGTGGGTTACCGCACCAATGCTCAGGGGCATTTAATCCCTGAGTCTCAGGTCAAACCCGTGGATAAGCTGCGTGATGAAGTCGTGATGACGATCGTCGGCGCAGCACGTCAGCAGCGTCAGTTGCTGGCAGCGTTCAAACTGGAGTCTATGCAGAGAATCGCCGACTTCACAGACCTTTCGGCGTCTGAGTATGGCGTGGAGTATGGCGGCACGAAAGGCAATGTGACCCTGGTCAGTTTTGACGGCCGTTACAAGCTCATTCGCGCAGTTGGTGAGCATCGCGTATTTGATGAACGTATCCAGGCGGCTAAAGCGCTGATTGATACCTGCATCAGCGAATGGTCTGGTGGTGCGGATGAACGCATTATGGCCCTGGTAGATCATGCTTTCCGCGTTAACAAGCAAGGTCGCATCGACATCAACCAGGTTCTGGGCCTCCGTCAGCTCGATATCAATGACCCGAAATGGAATGAGGCGATGGACGCTGTTGCTGATGCAATTCAGGTTTCAGGCACCAGTCAATATTTGCGTATTTATGAGCGTCAGGCAGATGGTAACTATCAGCAAATCTCGCTGGATTTAGCCAAACTCTGATTTTTAGCTAATTAACTCTGATTTTTATTTCGGCGCTTGCGTCAGGGATTCGTTCGCGCCGAATTCAGCAAAAGGAATGTTTTATGACTGAACAAAAATTAATTTCGATGATTATCGACCTGAAATCCTGGCATCAAAATCGCGTTGATAAATGCCAGATGGTTATTGACAACAAAGACGCTGATATCTGTTTAGAAATGGGCGAAAGCGAGGTGCTGGAATTTGGGGCTGACACCAAAGAAGCCCGTTTCATCCGAATTGGTGTCCAACTGGCACTTCTCCAGTTCCAGCCTTTTCCGATCACCATGAAACCGGCGGATGACAACATGGAGGATGAAGACGATGAATAAACCTCATGTTTTCGATGCGGCCCTGGCGATGTGGGGTTATGACCGTCAGGTTCTGGCAACAGCCGAAGAATGTAATGAGCTAGCAGCTGCTTGCACTCGTTTTGTTAATCATAAAGCGAACGGCAACCGTATCGCCGAAGAAGCTGCCGACGTTGAAATTATGATTGAGCAGCTTCGCCATAATGGAATGAGCGACATGATTGATCAGCATAAAACACGAAAAATGGCCCGTTTATCTCAACGCGTAGGGGCTGAGATATCTGATGCGGCATCACCAGCCAGCCCGTCAGTATCTTCCTTACTTGAAGAAGCTGCAGAGCAACTTGAAATGGCACAGGCGCTTTATATCGACAGGCAATCCAGTAACCGTCTTGCTGCCGCCAGAACCCGCCGTTGCATCGCCGTTCTGATGCATGCGGCCCAAAGCATGATCCGCGAGCAGCAACAGGCAGAACAACCCCAGGGAGACAAATGATGATCGATGCAATCAAAGCCGTGCTGTCCGATAAGGGCGAAATGACCTGTCTGCAACTGGTCAGTGCGACGGGAACCAGTGCCCAGTTGCTTATCAAGGCGCTACGCAAAGCGGTGGCACGTTCCGAGCTGAAGGAGCGTAACGGTTATTACGACATTATCCGCAGCAAATCACCTGTAGCGGCTAGACGCTCATTTAGGTGGATTGAGGGTACTGAGATTCCCCGAAGTGTGATGTACCTGGCTTCCGGGCCACGGTCAGCTGAAACGGTGCTTGTTCTGGTTGAGCTGGATGACAAAAAGCAGATGCAGGGCTGGCCACAATTTGAAAGTGCGTTAATCGATATTCGAATGGGGCATTTTCAGTGCTCCAGAACCGGGCAAATTATTACCCGGCATGTCCTTAGATACCTGCCTATTGATGTGCAAGGAGTTGCCTGATGGTAATCGTCATCGTTTGTTATATCGCTGGCGGCATACTGACCTTCGTGCTCGTTGCTGCGCTGCGTGGTAGCAAAATCATGGATAAAGAGGCTGATTCAATCAGCGCTCTGGTTGCGGCTGTAGCCTGGCCATTCACTCTGATGGCACTGATTGGGTGTATCACTCTCTGGTGGCTGTTTGATGTGCTGGAGCTGCTGTTTTTCGCCACCTCAACCTATTTCAGGAGTCGCAAATGACAACCACTATCACAAAGGAACAATGGAACGGTATCCAGAACACGCTAGGTGATTTGTATACCAGGGTTGAATTTAAGCTGTCTTCTGGAGAAAAAATTGCAGTTTATAAGGCCATTGTCTCTGAAAATAAGCTGGCGTTAATAGTCTGGATTGATGATACCCGCAGTGAAGCATGGGGCTGGCCGTCACATAAGGATTTTCGTCCGATTACGAAGGCAGTATGGCGTCGTAAAACGTATAAGCCAGGCGCTTCCATCATCCGCCGAGCGTCAAAAACCAGAGACGGCCTGCGCTGGTTGAAACGCAAAGAAAATGCGCACCTCCATGAGGTAGTGGAATACTGGGTATGTCATTTCAGCACCGCATCATCGTTGGTTCGTCAATTTAAGAAAATTGATGGTCTTGAGCTGGTATCACCACTGAGTGAGGTAATGGCTGATGCGAGCTAATACTATCAAATTGATCCACGTCGCGCGTCGTACTCTGGGTCTTGATGATGAGACTTATCGTGTTTTTCTTAGCACTGTTGTGCCGGGTAAAAGCAGTTGCCGTGATATGAGCTCGGCGCAGCTGCAGGCCGTGCTGGATGCTCTTAAAGAGCGAGGTTTTAAGCCTGTTTCATCTAAACCAAAAGCACCATCGGGGATTGCCGGCAAAATTCGGGCGGTATGGTTCACCATGTTCAATCAGGGTTTTGTCACCAGTAACGACACTGCAGCGATTGATGCGTATGTAAAGCGCATAACCCGGCAACAGAACGGTGGCGAAGGTGTGGCAAAGCTGAACTGGTTGCGTGATGAGAAAGCTCGAACCGTTCTCGAAAGCCTGAAACGGTGGCATATGCGGTGCATGCTGGAGCGTTTACCAGACACCGGTATCAAACCTATTTACGACCGTGTATGTGAGCGTTATCAAATCATGTTGAACATTTGCAAGGGGGAAAAATGAAACCAGAGTCTAGCAAAATCAGAGAGCTTTCAAACGCAGAAGTCCATGCCGCTGAGCTGATTGCAAGTGGCTGGCCAGAGGAGTTAATTCACGGTTTGTTAAAACCCTCAGCCCCTGTCTATCGCACAACCGTTATTGCTGAACTGACTCAGGATTTTAAACTTGAAATGATGTCAAAAATGAATCTGTACCGTGTTGTTTGTAATCTGGAAACAATCAGAACACAGGCTATGGCTGCTGGTGAATATGATGCTGCTGCAATCGCAGCAGCTCGATTAGCGGATCTATTACCTTCAGTCCCCCAGCCCTAATTTTTCTTTCAGCAATTTTTCTGCAAGGGCGCTGCCGATCTTGCGCAGGAGGGCGACTGGAGCCTCCTGCGCTTCTTCTTTCAGCTTTTCAAATACGGGGCGTTGGTTTAATACTGCCGCAAAATCATGTCCCGCTTGTGTCAAACGTATTGGTTTGATTGCAAAATTCCATGAGATGCCTGTACTTTTCTGCGTCGGATGCAGGCCCAAAGATTCAAAGCCTGTCTCCAGTTTGAGACTACTGATGAACCCGTTCTCGGCCAGAAGTAGCAAATGAGCAATCAATATGTTCTGTTCCTTCTCATCGACGTCAAACAGACCAAGTTCTTTAAGGGTGATGTAGGGTTCTGGGGATTCAATAAAACAATTTAGCAACTTCTTCATTTCATCAAGATCGAGTTTCATCCAAGTATCTCACTGTTAGAAAATTGTGCCGGCTCTTTGTGACCATGATGCCGCCACGGGGCAACGTTACCAGTAAATGCTTTTCAGACAAAACGGTGATAAATTTTAATCATTATTTTTAAGGGGGTTATATGAAGTATTTATTGGCAGTAGCGATAATGGTGGCTAGTCTGGCTTCTCATGCTGCAGAGAAACCAATCAAGAAAGATCCTGCGTCTGGGTTCTGGACTTGTAACGGTATCAAACTGCATATGGGCGTTGATCTGGTTTCCTGGCAGAATCTGGACGATGGCGATTTGTTTGTCAGAACTGTTCCTCCTGAGCCAGAAAATGATAAGGCGGTTGCGGTTCATGGAATGTCCTACACGTTTTCTTCAACGAAAAATCCAGCTGTCAGTAAATTCTTCCTGATCGATAAGTCCGGTAAAAAATTGTATTTATATGACGATTTAAAGTTCTCAAAACTGCACCCCTGCAAACGTGACAGCTGATGTCATCAACAATCCCGCCAACGTGCGGGATTTTTTGTATACTGACTGTGCACTTACCTTGAGGAGGGTTTATGTCACAACAGTCGGAGCTTTTTGAACACGACCCGGCCATTCACCAGTTGCTTGACCATATCGACAATATCCCTGTCGGTGAGCTTGAGCACCAATGGCCACAAATGCTGGTTGCACTTGTCGATGTGATGGAGGCAGAATTGAAGCGCCTCGGAATTGCTGAAGACAGCCGCTTGCTGGCGCGTAAACTGGCGCTGGCCATGTCCCACTATATGGGCGGACGTCAGTATTATCTGCCATCCGGGGACAAGCTTGTTACAGCGTTACGGGACGATCTTATCTTCTCCCGTTTCGATGGCCGCAACCTTGAAGACCTGCGCCGCGAGCATCGTTTATCTCAGACGCAGATTTACGATATCATCGCCCGTCAGCGCAAGCTTCATACCCGTCGTCGCCAACCGGATTTATTCCCGCACTAATTATCTGTAACAACCGACTGCGCTCGAGAGTGCGGGTTGTACTCAGATACCGGAATCACCTCTCTAATCAGCTTTTTCTTATCCTCGGATGCAGATCCACTCACCGGATAAGCTGATGCCCCAAATACCCCGTAGTCTGAAAGCGTCATTGCTGGCGATTGCTATCGCCGGTGGCGGTTATCACGAAATGACCCGCGAGACCCTTATCCACGTCGAGGGGATCGAATATACCCCGTACCGCGACATTGCCGGCATCCTGACCGTATGTGTTGGCCATACTGGCGCTGATATCCAGATGCGCACCTACACCCATGATGAATGCATGGCCCTGCTGGACAGTGATTTAAAGCCCGTTCGGGCAGCCATTAAACGTCTGGTAAAAGTCCCTTTAACCGATTATCAGCGCACCGCACTTGAGACGTTCATTTTCAATACCGGCACCGGCGCGTTCGCCAGTTCGACCCTCCTCAAAAAACTGAATGCCGGTGATTTTGAAGGTGCTCGCGACCAGATGCGTCGCTGGATATTTGCGGCCGGGAAACCGTGGAAAGGACTGATGACGCGCCGTGAAGTTGAGATGGCCATATGGTCAGTCGGAGGTGTTGATGACCTTCGCTGATCGTCTTATCGCTGCCGGCGCGGTTGCACTCCTGGTCACCGTGGGTGCGGTCTGGGTAAAGGCTGAGAAAACGCACAGCGATAACGTCCAGTTACGCCGGGACTTGCAGACCCAGACGCAAGCCAGAAACACAGCAGAATGGCTGCTACACGGCCAGGAGCAAACCATCCAGATATTCAGTGCCATCCGCGCGGCCAATGCCGCAGCACGGCGCGAAGACGAGAGGCTGCGCGATGAAGCTCAGAACCAGATCACCCTCATCCTTGAAAAAGAAGAATGCGCTAAGCGCGATGTGCCTGCTGCTGCTGTTGAGTGGTTGCAGCGGGTCGAGAACCGCGCCCGTTCCGGTGGTGGTGACCCCGCTGCCTATTGATGCAGAACTGCTGGCGGAAACGCCTGTGCCAGTGCGCCCCGCACCGTTCACATACGGTGCCTCGGTGGTCTGGAATGCCACGCTATTAACAGCACTTGGCCAGTGCAATCGCGATAAGAACGATGCCCGCCAGCAGGATTTAAAAAGGATTGAAATTTATGGACGCCGACCTGCTTCAGGAGGCTGAAGAGTTTCTGCGGGAACTTTGGCAGCAACAAGGCTGCAGCTGGCCTGGACCACAAATCCAGCGCTCTGAGCCTGACCGTATTTGTGCCTTATGTCGTCGCAGGCTGGGGATTGTTGAGCTGACTGGCCAGTATGAGACGTTGTGTCAGCGTTGTTATTCAGGGAGTTAAACGTGGGCATTTTTGAATATATCGGTCTGTGGCCATATCTGTTACCAGTAGCTTTTGGCGGGATTGTCTGGGCGATGCGGCGCACGTTCGCCAGTACCGAACGGGTAGAAAAGCTGGAAAATCGCCTCACCGAGATGGAAACCAAATACGCCAATATGCCTGGCGTTGAAGATATGCAGGAAATGCGCCTGCGTATGACGGAGATTGCTGGAGATATGAAGGTTATCGGCCAGCGCGTGCAGTCAATGACCCACCAGATTGAATTGTTACTGGAAAATGCGGTGAACCGGAGCAAATGATGATTAACGATATTCTGACTGAAGACCAGAGGCTGGTCATTCTTCGCAGCCTGATGGACTGCAACAACGAAGCGAACGAAAGCATTCTGAATGACTGCCTTGATGCCTACGGCCACAACATTTCACGCGATCTCGTTCGTACTCATATTGACTGGCTGCAGGAGCAAGGGCTGGTTACGGTTGAAAACCTGCGTGGTTTTTATGTCGTCACCATTACTGGCCGGGGGCAGGATGTCGCCGAAGGTCGTTCCCGCGTATCCGGTGTTAAAAAGCCCCGTGCCCGCTGAGGTTAGCTATGGAAACGACAAAACCCACTCGCGGCCGCGCGTCGAAAGTTGATCTGCTGCCTGAAGACGTCAAAAAAACGCTTCATGCCATGCTCAGGGATAAAGCCATTCCACAGGCGCAGATCCTGGAAGAGATTAATGCGCTGATTGATGATGCTGGGCTACCGGAAGACATGCGGCTTTCCCGTTCTGGCCTGAACCGTTATGCCACCAGTGTCGAGCAGGTGGGACAGAACCTGCGTCAGATGAGGGAAATGACACAGGCGCTCACCAGCCAGCTCGGCGATAAGCCGATGGGTGAAACGACCAAGCTCATACTGGAGATGGCCAGAAGTCAGCTCTTTAAAGCATTGATGCGCCAGATTGAAGATCCAGAAGCCGAAGTCGATATCGACATGCTCAAAAATGCCATGCTGGCGGCCCAGCGTCTGGAATCAACAGCCATGTCCAGTCATAAGCGCGAAAAAGAAATTCGCCAGGCCTTTGCAGAAGAAGCGGCTAATGCTGTCAGTGACGAACTGCGCGGTACGGATGGGATGAGCGAAGAGCTTGAGCAGCGTATTCGCAATGTGTTGCTGGGGAAAGCGTGATATGACCGCAACTACAAAACGACTCACCCCACTCAGCGAACCGCGCCAGATTGACCTGAAGGAAGAAGCCAGCAAACTCGGCGTGGATATTGTGACGGATGTCGGCAGTCTGAACCCGGCGAGCGAAGCCGTTTTCCTTCCCTATCAGGCCCGGTGGTTCAGCGATGACAGTCAGATTTGTATCGCTGAAAAATCCCGCCGTACCGGTCTGACCTGGGCAGAGGCTGGCCGTAATGTTATGACGGCCGCAAAGCCACGTAAACGCGGTGGCCGCAATGTCTTTTATGTCGGCTCCCGGCAGGAGATGGCGCTGGAGTACATCGCCGCTTGTGCGCTGTTTGCCCGTGCTTTCAATCAGCTGGCAAAAGCCGACGTCTATGAGCAGACCTTCTGGGACAGCGATAAGAACGAAGAAATTCTGTCGTACATGATTCGCTTTCCGAACAGCAATTTTAAGATCCAGGCGCTGTCCTCGCGGCCGTCCAACCTGCGTGGGTTACAGGGGGACGTCGTTATTGATGAAGCCGGTTTCCATGAGTCGCTTGATGAACTGCTGAAAGCGGCATTTGCGCTGACCATGTGGGGCGCTCGTGTACGCATCATCTCCACTCATAACGGCGTTGATAATCTGTTTAACCAGTACATTCAGGACGCGCGAGAGGGGCGGAAAGATTATTCCGTTCATCGTATTACCCTGGATGACGCGATCAGTGATGGTCTGTATCGCCGTATCTGCTACGTCACGGGTCAGGAGTGGTCCGCCGAAAAAGAGAAAAAATGGCGTGATGACCTTTACCGCAATGCCCCGAACAAAGAGAGCGCCGACGAGGAATATGGCTGCGTGCCGAAAAAATCCGGTGGTGCCTACCTTTCCCGCGTACTCATTGAAGCGGCGATGACGCCGGAGCGTGATATTCCGATCCTGCGCTTTGAAGCTCCTGACGATTTTGAATCCTGGTCGCCAGAACTGCGGGAAGCGGAAGTTTCAGCGTGGTGCGAGAAAGAGCTGGCCCCGTTACTGGCCGCGCTCAACGTTCAGCATAAGCACGCCTTTGGTGAAGACTTTGCCCGTAATGGCGACCTGACCGTTTTTGTCCCGCTGGAAATCACCGCCGACCTGTATAAGCGTGAATGCTTCCGCGTCGAGCTGAAGAACGTCACCTATGACCAGCAGCGTCAGATCATGCTGTTTATCCTGGCGCGTTTACCTCGCTTTATTGGCGCCGCTTTTGATGCCACGGGTAATGGTGGTTATCTCGCTGAGGCTGCGCGTCTGGTGTATGGCCCGGAGATGATTGACAGCGTGCACCTGTCAGCAGCCTGGTATCAGGAATGGATGCCAAAGCTAAAAGGTGAATTTGAGGCGCAGAACCTGATTATCGCCCGTCACCAGACAACGCTGGATGACCTGCTCAATATCAAGGTCGTTAATGGCGTTCCCCAGATTGATAAGGGCAGAACCAAAGACGCCAATGCCAGTGGCACCGGTGGCAAACGTCACGGTGACTTTGCGGTAGCGCTGGCGATGGCGGTACGCGCTTCTTATATGAATGGTTTTGTCATCGACGAAGGCAGCGTGCAGGCGTTGCCAGGTAAGCGCCGGGAAGATGCGCACGATGATGAAACCCATGATGACTACCATGAATTTGAAAGAGGATGCTGGTAATGGGCCGTATTCTGGATTTAACGGGCAATCCCTTCGATTTTGATCCTGATTTGCAGACGGCGCAGGAATCACTGGTGATGATGGCAAAGCGTACCCAGGAGCACCCGTCCAGTGGTATCACGCCAAACCGTGCCGCCATTGTTCTGCGTGACGCCGAACGCGGAGACCTGACGGCTCAGGCTGACCTCGCCTTTGATATGGAAGAAAAGGACACGCATCTGTTTTCCGAGCTGTCAAAGCGCCGGCTGGCCATCCAGTCTTTGCCCTGGAGTATTCAGCCACCGAAAGACGCCACTCCGCAGGAAAAGAAAGATGCGGCCATGCTCGATGAGATGTTGCAGGACGCTGCCTGGTTTGAGGACGGCATTTTTGATGCCGGCGACGCCATCCTCAAGGGCTACAGCATGCAGGAGATCGAATGGGGCTGGCTGGGTAAGCAGCGCGTACCTGTTGCGCTTCACTGGCGTGATCCTGCGTTGTTCTGTACGCCAGAAAGCAATCTGAATCAGCTCAGGCTGCGCGATGGCAGCGCCGACGGAGTTGAACTTCAGCCGTTTGGCTGGTTCCGCCATCAGGCAAAGTCCCGCTCAGGGTATGCCGGCACGCTGGGTCTGGTCCGTACGCTGGTCTGGCCGTTTATTTTCAAAAACTATTCGGTACGTGATTTTGCTGAGTTTCTGGAGATTTACGGTCTGCCGATGCGCGTGGGCAAGTACCCAACCGGCGCAACCTCCCGAGAGAAATCCACTCTGATGCAGGCGGTCATGGATATCGGGCGTCGTGCTGGCGGTATTATCCCGATGGGTATGGCGCTGGAGTTCCAGAGTGCGGCCGATGGCCAGGCAGACCCGTTCCAGGCGCAAATCAGCTGGGCTGAGCGCTCCATGTCAAAAGCCATTCTGGGTGGAACGTTGACCACGGAAGCCGGTGACAAAGGTGCTCGTTCTCTGGGTGAAGTTCATAACGAAGTCCGTAAAGAGATCCGCAATGCCGACCTGCGGCAGCTGCGTCGCTCTGTCAACCGTGACCTGATTTATCCGTTACTGGCAGTCAACAGCCGAACCACCCTCGACCCGTGCCGTTTGCCGGGTATCGTATTTGATTCCGGTGAATACGAAGACCTCTCTATGTTTGCGGAGGCCATTCCGAAACTGGCGGCAGGTATGCCGGTGCCAGTGTCCTGGATTCAGGAAAAACTGAATATCCCGCAGCCTAACGGTGACGAGCAGGTATTCCGTGCCGCGCCAGTGGCTGAAGGTCTGCCAGCGGTAAACGGTCAGGCCAGTCTGAGTGCGACAGACCTGAAGCAGACTGATGATATTGACGATATGGGTGCGGCGGTGACGCCGGATGCGTTTAAACAGGCCATTGATCCGCTTTTAAAGCCCGTTATTGCCAGCATTATTAAAAACGGCCCTGAATCGGCGATGCAGGATGCGGCGACGCTCTATCCCGAACTGGATGATGCAGCGCTTATCGACCTCCTGACCCGCGCTATCTTTGTCGCTGACCTGTGGGGGCGTATCGATGGCACAAGCAGTTGATTTGGCATACGCCGCCCGGTTACCCCCAAAAGAGGCGGTCTCTTACTTCAGAGCCAAGGGCCATAACGTCACCTGGAACTGGTATGAGCAACTGACGGACGCGCATGCCCGCGCGTTTACCGTCGCTAAAGCGGTGCGGCTTGATGTGCTGAACACCCTTCGTGACGAGGTTGATCGCGCTGTCCACGACGGCATCACGCGTCAGGAGTTTACCCGGACGCTGGCACCGCGCCTGCAGAAGCTGGGATGGTGGGGAAAGCAGATTGTTGTTGATACCGAGGGTAATGCTAAGGAAATCGAACTGGGCAGCCCGCGCCGTCTTGCGACCATTTACAACGTCAATATGCGCACGGCTTATAACAGCGGCCGTTATGCGCAGATGATGAATAACGTTGAAGATTACCCGTTCTGGCAGTATGTGGCCGTTATGGACGGGCGAACCCGCCCGGAGCATGCTGCGCTGAATGGGCTGGTGTTTCGCTATGATGACCCGTTCTGGAAGACGCACTACCCGCCGAATGGCTGGAATTGCCGCTGCCGCGTCAGGGCGTTGTCTGCTGAACGTATGAAAGCGCTGGGGCTGAAAGTCAGTTATGGGGCATCTTTCGTGCACACCCATGACGTTGACGCCGGCATTGATGAGACCACGGGTGAAATCTTCAGGACGGAATCCACGACCTTTGATAACGGCCGCGTGAAAATGACGCCCGATGTGGGCTGGTCGTATAACCCAGGTTCGGCGGCGTTCGGCACTGACCAGACGCTTATCCGTAAAGTTATCGAGACCCGCGACCCGCAGCTGCGTGAGCAGGTTATCCAGTCGCTCAACAACAGCCGCGAGCGCCAGCTGGCGTTTTCAGTGTGGGCAAAACGGACCCTCACCAGTGGCCGCGCCGGTGAAGCCATTCAGACGCTGGGCTTCATGTCTGAATCCGTTGCCGCCGTGGTCAGAGCGCGAGTCGGTGCTGAACCAGCCCGGTTATTGGCGATCAGCGAAAAAGGTTTGTCTGATGCGGTTTCAGCTGCAGACCCAAAGCTCAGTGATGCCGATGTACAACAATTGCCGGCGCTGATGGCTCAGCCTCAGGCGGTGTTGTGGGATAGCGCAAGGAATGTGCTCATGTATGTAACGCCTGCAGATGATGCCGGACAGCAGATAGTTATCCGCACAGAGCCCGCAGTGAAGAACGGTGGAGACCTGCTTGACCAGGTCGTCAGCCTGTCACGGGCAAGCCTGAGCAGCCTGCAATCAGCGGTGAACGCTGGCTCGCTTGAAGTGATTGAGGGCCGTCTGGGGCTGGAGGTGGCACCATGAGTATTGATTTAGCGGTTGTGCTCGATATCAACAGGATCCAGACGGCGTTCATCAGCCTGGGCGCAATGGCCAACGATGGGGCCATTCCACGTGCCGCAGCTGCTGCACTGCTTTCCTCAACGGAGAACGCTTTTGAACAGCAGGCGGACCCGGTCACCGGTGAGCACTGGGCCAGCTGGAGCGATCCTTATCTTGCGTGGCGTGAGAAACATAATTATGTTCCTGGTACTATCCTGACCCTGAATGGCGATCTGGCCAGGAGCATCACCACGGACTATGGCCCGGACTGGGCACTGATTGGTTCGCCGATGATTTATGCTGCGATTCACCAGTGGGGCGGAAAGGCGCGATATACTGTCCTGAGAGCTCGTCCATATATGGGGCTTGATAAGGTCGGTCGCAAAGAGATTTACGCTGCTATCGAAAAACGTGCTCAGGCTGCTCTCAGGCCATAGTATGATGTTTGCTATACGTTGACGCTTATAAAATCTTTTAAACGCGTACAGAGAGATTTAAACGTGTTTTAAATGGGGTTGCGTCCGTTCTCCCGCTTCGCTTTCTATCCGGTTCGTTGTTTTCAGTCAGATACCGGAATCACCTGCATTTTCTTCCCCGCGTAAAAATGGCCTGAGTTTCTCAGCAACGAGCAGGCCATGAAAACAAAACCTTCCTCTTTTGGTATCGCCATTCTTGCGGCCACCGTCGGTGATGACGGCTGGTGCCAGTTGCTTCCCGCCGGGCGTTTTCGTGCCCGTGATGGTCGGCCGTTCGATGTTGCTGATGGCTGGTATATGGATGCGGCCATCGCTGCACGTCTGATTGATGGCGTCCGGGCTCTTGGCCAGGACGTGCTGATTGATTACGAGCATAACCAGCTGCGCAAGTCTGAAGGACTTTCGCCTGATGAACTGAAAGCGGCTGGCTGGTTTAACGCTGATGAAATGCAGTGGCGTGAAGGCCAGGGGCTTTTTGTTAAGCCTCGCTGGACACCTGCGGCGTTGACCTATCTGGCCAACGAAGAATTCGGCTTCCTTTCGGCCGTTTTTCCTTACGACCTTGTTACTGGTGCACCAACCGTGCTGCGCATGGTGGCGCTGACCAATGACCCTGGCGCGACTGGCATGCAAAAGCTGGCGGCGCTGGCTGCTTCCTTTGATGAACTCACTAACCACCCACATGAGGGACGTCCCATGAATGAAAACCTGCGTCAGCTGCTGGCGCGACTCGGTATCACGCTGGCTGAGAATGCTGCCGTGACCGATGAGCAGGCCACAGCCGCACTGTCAGCTTTTGATGCGCTCAAGGGCAAGGCAGATAAGCACGATGAACTGAACACCCGTGTGACTGCACTCAGTGCTGAACTGGTTACGGCAAAAGCCGAATCCGGCACGCCAGACCTCACCAAATGGGTACCGGTGGAAACCTATAACGCCATTCGCCAGGAGCTGGCAGAGGTCACTGGTAAACACTCCACGGTTTCCCTTAGCGCTGTTCTGGATAAGGCGGAAACCGAAGGCCGTATCTTCAAATCCGAGCGGGCTTACTTTGAGCAGGTTGGCGCTCAGGTTGGGGTTGTCGCACTCTCTGCTCAGCTCGATGCCAAGCAGCCGATTGCGGCGCTGACTGCACTACAGACTGCGACGACCAGTATCCCTGATACCCGCCGCGAAGGTCTTACGGCGCTGTCTGCCGATGAAAAATCAGCAGCAAAAGCACTCGGCATGTCTGAAGCCGAATACCAGAAACTCAAAGAGGAAGGCGATAAATGATCGTTACCGCGAGCTCCATTAAGGCCCTGATGACCTCATTCCGTAAGGATTTTCAGGGTGGTCTGGATGGTGCGCCATCCCAGTACCAGAAAATTGCCATGACGGTACCGTCATCCTCCAAATCCAATACCTATGGCTGGCTGGGTAACGCGCCGCAGCTGCGTGAGTGGGTCGGTGCGCGAGTTGTGAATCAGATGGCGGCCAGCGCTTACACCGTGGCCAACAGAACCTATGAAGGCACCGTCGGCATCAGTCGTGATGATTTCGAAGATGACAACCTTGGCGTTTACAGCCCGATGTTCTCTGAGCTGGGCCGTTCTGCGGCTGTACAGCCTGACGAGCTGGTGTTTGGCCTGCTGAAAGATGGCTTTAACCAGGCATGTTATGACGGCCAGAACTTCTTCGATACCGACCATCCGGTCTATTCGAAAGTGGATGGCACCGGGACGGCGACGTCTGTTGCGAACGTCTTCCAACAGGCCGCTGACTGGACGGGTGATAGCTGGTATCTGCTGGACTGCTCCCGTGCTATCAAGCCGCTGATCTTCCAGGACCGCCGCAAGGCTGAACTGGTTGCAAAAACAGCCATCACTGACGAACACGTCTTTACCGACAACGAATTCCTGTTTGGTGTCAGCTGTCGTCGTGCGGTGGGCTTTGGTTTCTGGCAGATGGCGATGGCCATGAACGCCGATCTGACACTCGACAACCTCTGGACCGGCTGGACCACCATGCGCAAATTCCACGCCGATGGTGGCCGTCCACTGGGGCTGCGTCCTACTCACCTGGTGGTTACTCCGGGCAATGAGAAAGCGGCCATCCAGTTGCTGGAGCGTGAACTGATTGCCGGCACCAACGGCGTCGTCAGTAACGAAATGAAAGGCAAGCTGGAACTGGTGGTCGCTGACTACCTGTAAGTTACCTGCAGTCTTAAACCGATGTTAAAGGCGGTTAATCCGCCTTTAACCTGCCGTTTAACGTGGATTCAAAGGGAGAACCCATGTCATGTCAGAAGAACTTAAGCAAGGCATTGATGGCACTTCACCGGCTCGCGAAACAGCTGGCAATCAGCTTTTCGACCTGGTTGTCAAATGTTACCGGGACGTATACCGCCGCGCCGGCATCCCGTTCACCCGTGGCGAGAATCGCGTGGTGGGCGTCACTGAAGCGCAAGTGCGTATTCTCGAAGGCGACAGCGTCCTCAAAATCGTATCTGGCTCGCCAGCACCGGACGCGGAAGAGCCAGGGACCGTGGACAACGTGGGCCTGGGCAGTGAGCTGAAAACTGAAGAACTGAATGAGCCACCGTTGAACGAGCGCATCATTCTGGCCGTCGCGGGTCTGGACAAGTCTAACGCTGAGCATTTCACCTCTGCGGGAAAACCGCGCGTGGCTGCTGTGTCTACCGCTCTGGGGGAAATCATCTCCAGTGAGCAGCTCAATGCGGCGCTGGCCTCACAGGGTGAGGACGCGTAATGACTTATGCCACTGTCGCGGAAATGGCGTCCCGGTATCAGCGCCGCAATCTGGATCTACTGACCAAAACACGGACGGATAATAACCAGCCGGATGACGTCATCATTGATGCAGCGCTGGCTGACGCGACTGCGATGATGGATAGCTACATTGTCGCCCGCTACACATTACCGCTGACGGTGGCTCCAGCGACCTTGCCGCAGGTCTGCTGCGTCATTGCCTGGTACTTCCTGCAGGACACGCGAGCGACTGAACAATCAACACAGCGCTATAAGGACGCCATCCGCTGGCTGGAAGGCGTCCGGGACGGAAAGATTCCGCTTGGCACCGACACTGCCGGCAGTGCCCCAGATGGTGAGAACCTTGCTCAGGTGGTTTCTGATGCGCCTGTTTTCTCGCGTAAACAGCAGGGTTTTATCTGATGATTGGCGATACCGAAACCGCGCTGCTTGAGGCTGTTAAAGGACTTTTCGGCAACACCTTGCGCGATGTCGATACGCATCCGGGCACCTGGGATGATGTGGCTATCAAGCGCATGCTGCTCAGTGAGCCAGCGGTCTATATCGCCTGGCTGGGCTGTGGTCCCGGACGAACCTCTCGTGAGGTTGAAAGCCATTGGGTCCTCTACGTATGCGCCAGCATGCTCAACGGTCGTGAAGGTGACCGGCTGGGTATCTACCAGATTGTTGAGCGCCTGGTGGCGGGGATTAACTGGAAGACATTCGGCTCCACCACCGGCATGAAGCTGACCAAAGGACAAAACCTCTACACCGATGCGCAAGGGGGCGCAGGTTGTGCGCTTTACGGCCTTTATTTCAGCGGCACAACGCCCATCGATACCAGCATTGATCTCAGCTCTCTGGATGACTACGAACGCCACTGGCAGACGTGGAAACAACCAGACGGCACCCCGCCTTTTGAGGCGCATATCAACGTAAATGAGAAACAACCATGACTGATGTGCTGAAGATTAAGCCGGCTCCCGGCCGCACTGTTCGCGACCCGCAGACCATGAAACTGCTGGCCGTGGACGGTGAGACCAAGCCGCAAACCAGTTTCTGGCTGCGCCGCCTCAAAGATGGCGACGTGCTCCCGGTAGAAGCCACTAAGAAAGGTGCGAAATGAGCGATATTTCCTTTGATTCGATCCCGGCGGGCGGCGAAATTCGCGTTCCTCTGGCGTATATCGAGTTCAACAACAGCAACGCGGTTTCCGGCACTCCTGCGCCACGTCAGCGTGTTCTGATGTTCGGCCAGCGAGCTTCTGACGTTAATCAGAAGCCTGTGGGGTCGGTGCCGGCGAATACGTTGACGCGTATTTACTCCCCGTCTCAGGCATCTGCCGCATTCGGCCAGGGGTCGATGATCCACCTGATGGCGACGGAGTTCCTGAAGCTCAACCGCGTTGCGGAGCTGTACTGCATCGCCCAGGGCGATGGAACAGGTGTTGCCGATGCCGCTACCATTAAGCTGAGCGGTACAGCAACAGAGAACGGTACTCTGGTGACTTATGTTGCGGGTGTTCGTATTCCTGCCACGGTTAAGACTGGCGATAAAGGCGCGGATATCGCGCAGAGTCTGGCTGACCTGATTAATGCAAAATACGATCTGCCGGTGACAGCGACTGTCGTACCCGATAGCGGCGGCGAGAACGCAGACCCGACCCATGCCGATGTGAAGTTATCAGCTAAGTTTCTCGGCCGCTCCTGCCCGACAGATACGCGCTTCAACTATTACGATCAGGAAATGATACCTGGCGGCATTGTGGCCACGGTGACCTATCCGGCCGATACCAACAGCAACCCGGACCTGTCAGCCTCTATCGCCGCAATGGGTGATTTGCAGTTTAAATACCTGGTCATGCCTTATACCGACCCGACGAACCTGAACCTGTTGCGTACCGAATTGACGGACCGCTGGGGGCCGATTAACCAGGCGGATGGTATCGCGTTTACCAGCTATCACGGCACGATGGGTAGTCTGACGACCTTCGGGCAGAGCCGCAATGATCATCTGCTGTGCTGCCTTGGCGCACCAGCGACACCACAACCGCAGTATGTCTGGTGCACCAGTATTGCTGCTGTGGCGGCTGCGTCACTGAGCATCGACCCGGCCCGACCTCTGCAGACGCTGGTCGTCAGTAATCTGATGCCGCCGAAAGAGACAGACCTCTTCACCTGGCCTGAGCGTAATGGTCTTTTGTTTGACGGCATCAGCACCTTTACCGTCAACGACGGCGGTCAGGTGCAGCTTGAGCGTCTTATCACGACATATCGCACCAACAGCTACGGCGACCCTGACCCGTCCTACCTCAACGTTGAGACCATCGCGACGCTGAGCTATCTGCGCTATTCGACCCGCGTGCGTATTACACAGAAATTCCCGCGTCATAAGCTCGCTGACGACGGTACGAACTTCGCGCCGGGTCAACCGGTTGTAACCCCATCGATTATCAAAACGGAGCTGCTGGCACTGTTTACCGAGTGGGAGGAAGCCGGTCTGGTGGAAGACTTCACCACCTTTAAAGACGAGCTCTATGTGGTGCGCAACAAAAGCGATCGTGACCGTGTTGATGTGCTGGCCGGGCCGAACCTCATTAACCAGTTCCGCATCTTAGCGGAACAGATCCGCTTCATCCTCTAAGGGGGGAACATGGCAGGAAATCAACGTCAGGGCGTCGCCTTTATCCGCGTCAACGGCCTTGAGCTTGAAACGCTGGCGGGCTGTACCTTCACCCCTGCGGGTGACACTCGGGAAACCGTTAAAGGCAGTCGTGTCTATGGCTATAAATCGACGCCGCGTGAAGCCACACTGGAATGCAAAATCCCTGGTGGCAGCGGTATTGGTCTGGATGAAGTCATCAACTGGACGGATGTGACCGCCGAGTTTAAAGCCGATACCGGTGAAACCTGGATGATGCCAAACGCCTGGCAGACCGATGATCCACAAAATAGCGACGGTGAAATCACCATCAAACTCGCCGCTAAAACCAGCAAACGTATCGCGTAAGGAGTCACCATGACCGAGTTTAAAAGCCCTGAGCAGGAAGCAATGGAGTTTCATGAGGAGATTCTGAATGCACTCAAAAACGGTACATTCCGTCTGCTTGATGGCATCCCGTACGGCACCGGCGAAGAGATGGAAATGCAGTATGACATCACCTTCCGTGAACTGACTGCCGGCGACATCATTGATGCGCAGATGGCCTCTGAGCGTGTCGTGGAGACCAAAGCAGGACCACAGCTGGTGAGTTCACCTTCTCAGATGGGGCTGGAGATGTTGCGCCGGCAGATTGCAAAAGTGGGCGTGATTAGCGGTCCATTGTCGCTGGTTCTGCTCAAAAAAATGTCCCAGCGCGATTTCCATCGTGTTTCGCTGGCGACTGATTTACGTGATGTTGCTCAGGCTGCGGCGATGACCCCTGAACGGGGGCGAGTGGCTGCAGTGTCGGAGTGAGATTGAACAGGCGGCTATAGCGGTCGGCGTCATGCTTAAAGGGGGCCCGGAATGGGCCCTTTCTCTTCCGCTCTCCCGCCTTTTCCGACACTGCAAGCAGGCTGAAACCCTCTTTAAAAGGTAATTATCATGGCTGGGCAATTTCGCGCCTCAATCATTATTGATTTAATGGGCAACATTGCCCAGCGTTCCCGCCAGTTCTCCGGGAACATCTCCTCAATGGCTCGCAGCAGCCAGACGGCGATGAACGGTCTGCGCAATTCCGTCGCCAGTGTTTCAAACTCCATTGACCGCCTTGGTTCCTCGGCAACCCGCACGTTTGGCATGCTTACTGCTGGCGGTGCGACGATAGCCGGCCTCGGTTATACCGCCAATAAGCTATTCATCAGCATCGCGTCCACGCGAGAAAACCAACGTATCGCGCTCAACTCTCTCTACAAAGGCAACCAGCAGCATGCGTCAGAAATGATGCAATGGGCCATTCAGAACGCCAAAGACTCCACTTGGGGGCTGACAGGCGTTATGGGGGAGTTGGTTAGTAGTAAGTCATTTGGCATGACCGACAAAGGTGCCAAAAGCTTTATTACGATGCTTCAGGATCAGGGTGCTATGCATGGCTGGGATTTGAATCAAGCGCAGGGTGCGTCGCTTCAGTTCAAACAAATGTTTTCTCGTCAGCAAATTACTGCTGCAGATGCCAACCTGCTGACTGGTTACGGAATCAACGTATACAAGGTTTTGGCTGATGCAACAGGAAAGTCTGAAAAGCACGTTAGGGATTTGGGAACTGCGGGTAAGTTAGGGGCAAAAGATATTGGACTTTTGTTCCAGCTCCTTGGTGAGGAGTCGAAAGGTGCCCAGAAAAATGCGATGAACAGCTGGACGGGCCTGACAGCGCAAATGGGCGATGTGTGGGAAGACTTCGCCGATAAACTGATGAATAAAGGGCCTTTTGACATACTTAAAGGCCGTGTTAAAGGTGTGCTCGATTGGTATGGCCAACTGAGTAAACCCGGAGCAAACGGTGTAAGTGGCGTTGACCAGCTAACCGATGAGCTAGCCGCTAATTTCCAGACGGCTTTTGATACGATCAGCAGTGCCGCTCAGGAGACCTGGCGTTACCTGAAAATGGGTAAAAATGCCCTCAGTTGGGTGGATGACAATATTGTCAGCCTGAAAACGATGGCCAAGGTTATTGGTGGTATCTGGCTGGCGAACAAGGCGCTACGGATGGGCGGCGCTATCGTTCGCCCAACCTGGCAGGTGGCTACCTCACCATATCGCGCCTATCGATGGATGCGCGGCAGAAACCAGCCTGGTGCGGGCGGGCCGGGTATGCCACCTGTCATGAGCAATCCGCAGCTCATTCAGCAGGTCTTTGTCACCAACTGGCCAGCGTCGTTCGGCGGTGGTGGCGACGTCTATGCGGGTAATGGTAAACGCAAGCGTGGGCCGGGACGTGGTCGTGGCACCAGTGTCCCGGTTGTTACATCACCTGCAGCAGCTCCTGCCGCAAAAGCGGGGCTGTTTTCCCGCATCTTCAGCGGCGCGGGTTCGATGCTTGCCGGCGCAGGCTCAGCCATCAAAGGTGCTGGTAGCTGGGTGGCCAACAGTGCCATTGGTCGTGTGGCTGCAAAAGGTGCTGGTGCGCTGGGCTGGCTTGGGCGCGGCGCAGGCCGTATGTTCTCCCGCTTTGGTGGGCCGTTGATGGCTGGCGCAATGATGGTGCCAACGTTGATGGATGAAAACGCGACTGTACAAGATAAAGGCTCTGCTATGGGCAGTACAGCCGGCGCATGGGGTGGCGGCGCACTGGGCTCGTTGCTCGGCCCGGCGGGTACTGTTGTAGGTGCCACTCTCGGTGGTGTTCTTGGGGATTATCTGGGCGGATGGCTAGGGAATGTTTACGAGAAATTTGCCGGGAACGACAGTAGCGGCCAGCAGAAGACCCCGCCGCCAGAACAGAAAGTCAGTGCTCAGGCACAGCTGAAAATCCAGCTGGCTGACGGCCTGCAGATCACCAGCACCAATATTCAGGAAGACGGTATGGGCATGAACGTCTGGACCGGTCAGAACCTTTACCCTTATTAACGGGACAAATCATGTTTGAAAGTACAGTCGCTAGTGTGAACTCTCTCCGTGATGGACTGGGGGCGCTGGGTTTAAAAAACAGCAAACCGGATGGTAAAGGAACATTTCGCAACGTGCCGTTCCTGATTTTCCGTGACCAACGCATGACCGGTGGTCGTCGTCTCGTTAAACGCGAATATCCACTGCGCGATAAAGGTGGGGCGATTGATCTTGGTCGAAAACTCCATGAATTTTCCTTCTCTGCCTGTCTGTTGGGCAAAGATGCAAAGCAGCTAAAGGAAAATCTGATTGAGGCGCTCGATGATGCCGGCGCAGGGGAACTAACTCACCCGGATTTTGGTACGCTGCAGGTATTGGTTGATACATGGGAATGCCGTTACACTGCTGATGAACTCAATTACTACGAGTTCACAATTACTGTTTACCCGGCCGCAGAAGATGAGGCACCAGAGACATCAGCAGATACTGCAGCCGCCGTAACCGTCAAAAAGGATAGCCTGTTTGGTTCTCTGGGGGATACGCTCTCCGATGCCTGGCAGACAGTTCAGGAAGCAACAGATGGCGCCACGGCCGTTGCAGATGCTATCAGTGGTGTTTATGACGATATTGCTAATGCGATTGAAAATGTCGGTATTCTGGGCAGTGTCAACGGGCTGCTGTCTGCTGTTACCCAGGTAAAAGGGATGGCGACACGGCTGGTCAATGCACCAAAATTACTGGCTGCAAATTTATTGGGGGCGCTTTCTGGGATCGCATCTGTTGCGGATAATGATGCTGGATTTAAAGCGTATGAACGCATTGGCGTTAATCTGAAGCGCCGGCAGGCTGCTACGGATACCGCTCATCTTGATCCGGCCGCTGCAGCGAACATTAATACGCTGTATTATGTTGCGACCGTCGCCACACAGACCAGCCAGGCTGAAGCGGCATCTGCCGTTCTGACTGATGCGCTGGCCACTGATGATGGACTCTCCCGCACTCCAGAACTGACGACCACGACACCTGTCAGTTCTGTCTCAGCACCTTCAACAACTCAGCAGGACTCAGCTGCCGGAATCACCCGGAACGATTCAACTTCTGTAGCCTCAGAGAACAGTCCGGCATCGTTTCCACTCTTTGAGAGCCAGGCTGATATCGAACGGGTTACCAGTGAACTGGGCCAGATGCTGGATGACAGCACCATTGCTGCTTCTGATGCCGGATTTACGGCCAGCAGCCTTGAACTGGCCACGTTTCGTCTTGTGGTGATTAACGATTTGCGCACTCGCGGTATTCATCTGGCGAATGTACGCAACGTCACCCTAAATCAGACGGAGCCGGCACTGGTTGCCCTGTATCGCGAAACGGGTGACAGCCTTTACTGGCAGCGTTTTGGTCGCCGAAACAGTGTACCCAATCCGCTCCTGATGCCAGGGGGCGTTTCTCTGGAGATCCTTGATGGCTGACGTCGAATTACGCACCGCAGGAAAGATTTTTGCCGGGTGGACGACCATCAATATTAACCGCTCCATCGAATCACTCTCCGGCTATTTCGAACTTGGTGTCAACGTTCAGCCAGAAACCGATTTATCATCACTTTCTCCGGGTCAGCCTTTTACCCTCACCATTAATGGCCAGACGGTCATTACCGGTTATCTCGATGGCCGTCGTCGCAACATGACGGCCGACTCAATGTCCATCACCATCTCCGGCCGCGATAAAACAGCTGACCTGATTGACTGCGCGGCTATCTACCAGGGCCGTCAGTGGAAGGGGCGCACGCTTGAGCAGATTGCGCGTGACCTGTGTAGTCCTTATAAGGTGGCCGTTCGCTGGGAGCTGACCGACAGCGAATCCTCAGCGCCGTTCCCGTCCTTCACGCTCGACTACTCAGAAACCGTCTATGAGGCGCTGGGCCGTGCCAGCCGCGCCCGTGGTGTACTGATGACCAGCAATGCCGCCGGTGAGCTGGTTTTCACCCGCGCGGATGAAACCCAGACCGATAAGCTGATTCTCGGTGAGAACCTGATTGAGATGGAGTTTGAAGAAGACGATCGTGACCGCTTCAGTGATTACATTGTCGCTGGCCACGGCCGCGCCAGCGGCAAAGCCGGTGACGACCAGAGCGCAAAAAACATCGCCAGTCAGAAAGCAGAGGTGAAAGACTCCGATATCACGCGCTACCGCCCGACGATTATCCTTGCTGACAGCAAAACGGATTCCAAAGGTGCCAGCGGCCGCGCGACACGTGAAATGCGTCGTCGCCTGGCTAAATCACGCACCTTCGAGGCAAAAGTAGACGGCTGGCTGCGCCGCGATGGTTCGCTGTGGATGCCTAACCTGCTGGTCGATATCGATGCATCCCGCTTCAGTATCACCACGGGACCGCTTCTGGTCAGCAAAGTCGTACTGGCGCTGGATGATCGCACCGGCATCATGACCACGCTGACGCTTACCCCGCGCGATGGCTGGCTGGTACCAATTGAACCGGACAGTAAAACGAAAAAATCCCGTAAAAGCGAAGATAAGAGCGGCGTGGATGCGCTGGCTGAAGAGTATTACCGCAAGCACCCGGAGAAACGCCCATGAGTGAACAGGCATTTCAGCGTCTGATTGCTCCCGTCATGCGCCGGCTGCGGCTGATGATTGGCCGCGCCGTGGTAACGCTGGTCAATGACAGCCTGAAGATGCAGAACCTCCAGGTGACGAGCCTTGATGATGGTCCACTGGATGACGTCGAGCGCCCTCTGCAGTACGGTCAGATTAGTGTCCCGCTGGCTGGCTCTGAAGCCATTATGGTGAGTCTTGGCGGCGATACTGATTCCGCCGTTGCTCTGGTGGTTGATGATCGTCGTTATCGTCCTGTCGGTCTGGTCGCGGGCGATAGCGGTCTTTATCACTACGAGGGGCACCGCATCCGCTTAACCAAAGACGGCCGGGCCATTGTGACCTGCAAAACGGTTGAGGTGTATGCCGATGAAAGCGGGTTGTTCGATATGCCAAAAGCCCGGTTTACCGGTGACCTTGAGGTAGATAAAAATCTTCAGGTTAAAGGTACAACTGACCTTCAGGGTGAGGCCACTGCGCCGGATATCATCGTGGATGGCAAATCTACCAAACGACACGTCCATGAAGAACATGACGGCCCATTAACCAAGGAGATGCAATGACAGACCTGGCATTCGTCTGGATTAATGGCCGGGGCGATATTGCGCAGAACGGCGAGGACATGCTGACCGACGACAGCCTGACCAATGACGTCATCATTTCTCTGCATACGGATCGTCGTGCGCTGGATTCAGATGATATTCCCGGCGATAACACTGACCGTCGTGGATGGTGGGCAGATACCTTCCGTGACCGTCCTATTGGCTCAAGACTGTGGCTGCTTTCCCGTGAAAAGACACTCAATTCAGTGCTCACCCGCGCTGCTGAATATGCGCTTGA
This sequence comes from uncultured Kluyvera sp., assembly GCF_902485085.1. NCBI lineage: Bacteria > Pseudomonadati > Pseudomonadota > Gammaproteobacteria > Enterobacterales > Enterobacteriaceae > Kluyvera > uncultured Kluyvera sp. Next base: position 87,095 of record NZ_CABTJS010000140.1, on the reverse strand, counting down.
GGCGCTGGTATGGCTTAAAGAAGCCGGCCGCGTGAAAAAGATAGCCGTTTACGCCAGCCAGCCGGAAAGCGGCTGGTTACAGCTGGATATTGAATTCACGCTGCCGGATGGCTCTGTCAGTCCTTATTCCTTTAAATCGCAATATAACGGAATTTAACATGCCTTATAAATCGCCTACGTTGCCAGAATTAATCGCGCGTGCTGAAGGTAATATTCAGCAGCGTTTAAAAGGTTCCGCGACAGGAAATAAGGAAAAAGTCTTGGGCGTGCTGGCGCGTGCGCAGGCTGGTCTCGATGCAGGTCTGCATGAGCATATTTCCTGGGCATATCGCCAGATTATCCCCGGTGATGCGGATGAAGCTGAATTGCTCAAACATTGCCAGTTCTGGGGTATTCGCCGCAAGCAGCCGACGCCGGCAAGCGACCCGATTACGGTCACGGCCAGCGCTGCCGGCACTATTCCAAAAAATACCCGCTGGCAGCGTGCCGGCAACATCCTTTATGCGCTTGAAGCTGATTTTGATGTCGCAGCGGCCGGGACCGTCAATGTCCCTGTTACGGCGGTAGTGTCAGGGACTGCCGGCAATGCTCCTGCGGGTACTGCATTGACGCTGGTCACGCCTGTCGCGGGGATTTCTTCAGATGCTGTGGCCACAAACGGATTGACTGGTGGTAGTGATATTGAGCCGGTCTCTGAACTGCTGGCACGGCTTGAATTTCGCGCCCAGCATCCGCCATGCGGCGGTAATAAATACGACTATGAGCGCTGGGCGCGGGAATGTGCAGGTGTAACTCGTGCATGGTGTCTGCCGACCTGGCAGGGGCCGGGAACGGTAGGCGTTGCGTTTGTGATGGATGGTAACAGCAGCATTATTCCGGGTGATTCTGATATTGCAAGGGTGACGGATTATATTGCAGGGCATCCGAATCCGATTACCGGCGTTATTGAGGGGCAACCAGAAGGGCCGGAGGTGACCGTATTTGCACCGAAATTAAAGCCTCTGGATATGACTATTAAAATATCGCCTAAAACGGATGCGCTGAAGCAGGATATTGCCAATGGGATGGCTTCGCTTTTTTATAACAAATGCGAGCCAGGCAGCACGATGACCACTTCCAGCCTCATCCGTGTGATTGCCTCAAGCCAGAGCCTGACTGACTTTGAGCTGTCGTCGCCCACCACTGCCACCTATTCAGCGGCTGATGAGCTATTGGTTCCGGGGACGATCACATGGATATGACGAGGTTTCAGCGAGTATTCCTGCAGCTGCTTCCCACTGGGCTCGCCTGGAACAAAGAACCCGGTTCAGAACTGAGCAAGATTGCCGGGGCTCTTGCCGATGGCCCGGAACAGGATGATGCCTCAATTGATCGTCTGCTTGATGAGCGTTTCCCTGACCGGTCTGTGGTTTTGCTTGAGGACTGGGAGAAATGGCTCGCTTTGCCGGATTGCACCAGCGCTGGCCAGACATTTGACGAGCGCCGGACCGCAGCTGCAGAGAAGTACAGAATGGTCGGGAGCCTTAACCGTCAATTCTATATCGAGCTTGCCGCAAAGTATGGCTTCGATATCGAGATAGAGTCGTACAGCGACGGCGCTTATGCCACCTGTTTGGATAACTGCCTTACCCGATTACGTAAAAACTACGGACGTTTCACGTCACATATCATCGTGAAAACCAGTGTGGATAATCGCAACGCCACCGTTCTTGATAATTGCCTTACTCCACTGGTCGTTTATTCCGGCGGCGTAATTGAATGTCTGCTTGAGAAATATAAACCCGCTCATCAGGTGTTTATTTATATTTACCAATAAAAGGAATCAGTCATGTTCCATCTTGATAATAATTCCGGCGTCAGTGCGATGCCACCACTCGGAGCCGTGCAAAGTTCGGCCCCGCGTTGGTTTACTGAAGGTGGTGGTGGTGTACCTGCTTCTTATCCCGGCGCAGCATGGTTCAATATGATTCAGGCCGAGCTGCTGAATTTGTGTGCAGCCTATGGAATCTCTCCAGATAAAGCCAATTTAAATCAGCTTAAACTGGCGATTGAGGCTGCTGTAAACCAGCGTGCACCTCTCGCAAGTCCGGCGTTCTCCGGTGTACCAACGGCACCAACGGCAAGCCAGTCAACTAACAATACGCAGATTGCCACGACTGCTTTTGTTAAAGCTGCTTTGGCGGCGCTCGTCGATTCATCCCCGGCAGCACTGGATACATTGAATGAACTGGCAGCCGCGCTGGGTAATGACCCAAACTTTGCCACTACGATGACAAATGCCCTGGCAGGTAAGCAACCACTGGACAATACATTAACCGCTCTCAGCGGCAAAGATGTCGCAGGTATTCTTTCATACCTTGGTTTGGGAGAGGCGGCAAAACGGGCTGTGGGAACCGGTGAAAATCAGATTCCCGATATGTCCAGTTTCCCGTTAACGGTCACAGGAGATTTGAGCTCAAGAAAGCTCACTACGAAACTGCCTAACGGTTTAATTTTGAAGGCCGTGAATGGTAATGCAGATTCTAACGGCTGGTTTAGTCTGAATTTTGATACGCCGTTTCCCAGCGAAATATTATTCTGCTGGGCGGCCGACAGGCTGCCAGTTAGCGCTCAAAATCAGCTCAGTGTGATTAACGCCAATATCAATTTATCTGCTGTTGATCACGTTGCGGGCTATGCCAGGGCAATCACCATCGGTGGTGGGGTTGGCCCTGTTGCTGCGTCAATTTCCGCCTATGCGCTCGGGAGATAGATAAATGAAAAACTATATTTTTTGCGATCAAAACGATAAGTATTCACCCGCAGTACTCAATTCGTTTTATCGCGTGGCTGATAAAGCTGATTACGAAAAAGCCGGAACGTGGCCTGATAAATTCGTGGAGGTAACTGACGACGAGTTTGCAGAATTCACAGGCACCGCGCCTGTTGGTAAAGTTCTGGTATCCGCCGCTGGTAAGCCAGAGTGGATTGATATCCCTGCGCCAACTCATGACGTATTGGTGAGTCTCGCTGAGCAAAACCGCCAGTCACTGATAGATAGCGCAACGCGGTCAATCAGTATTATTCAATTGAAATTACAGGCTGGTCGCAATCTAACTGATTCAGAAAAACAGCAGTTGAACGTCACTCTGGATTACATTGATGCGCTTGATGCTATTGATGCAGCAAGCGCCCCTGATATTAACTGGCCAACTCCCCCGGTAGTGTAGGCAACTCTATATAGGGTGCCTTGCTGGTATCACCACGCATCAGCAGCACCCGGTACTTTCTCCACTCCAATAATTCGGCTGATTCATCTTCCGTCGCGATGCCAAGCTCAACTGCGTCCTGAAGCCAGTTTATCTTGCTACTTGCGACCGACAGCAGATGTTCACGCGTTGCCGCAGCTTCATTGATAACATTCTGGCTCGTGTCGAACTCGGCTATATATGGTTTACCATCACTCCCTGTTTTAATACTCCCCCTGGCTTGCCCGTCGAGTAGTTCTGACCAATTATCATGGGTGATTTCAATCGCAGATGTCGGAATATCTTTATTCACATCTGAATTGTAAAAAGATGATGTTTCGGCATCCCAGTAGATTTTGTTCATATTAATACCCAATTGCGATGTAGCGAAGCGTCGCGCTGCCGTCGATAGCGATAACTGCATTACCTGCGCCATTTGCAGTTAGCTTGTATACAGAAGCCCAAAAACCACCACTCCCTAAGGAACCCACGGAAAATAATGCGTTAGAACCGTTGGGTTCATCATGTGTTGCGACGACCTGAAGGCAGGATGAGGGGAATTTTACAGGGAAAGAAATATAGGTTGTTCCCTGTCCGGCTGTCGTCTTTGCGGTTACAAGTGCGGTTCCCCACTGAATGATGCCTTCCACCTTGAGCCCTGAGATTATCAACGGGATTTTCATGTATCCGTTGCCCGACAGAAAGCCCGTCCCAACGCCTGCCTTTGCAATTTCTTCCAGACCAACATTTTCGGGAAATAACAAAAACGTCAACCGAGAAGTTTCGCTAAAACGGTGAATCGTCAACCAGGTAAAGAGCCTCGTATCACATTCAATCCTGCGGTTCCTGAACCCCAACCTTCAGTGCTTTTTTGTTAGCCTGAACGCATTCAAACGAATGGAGATCAGACTTATGATTATTGGGTATGCGCGAGTATCAAGTAACCATCAGGACACCGAGCTTCAGATGCAGGCGCTCAGAGCTGCTGGATGCAAATTAATATTCGAAGAGAAGGCTTCAGGTCGTAAGACAAACCGTCCAATATTGAAAAAGGTGGTTGATATGCTGGAGCCAGGAGATGAACTGGTTATATGGAAACTGGATCGTATCGGCCGTAACGTTCTGCACGCTTTACTGACCTTTCAGAACCTGGCAGAGCGCAATGTAAACATACGGTCCATTACCGATGGTGTTGACCTCAGTACAGCTAGTGGCCGTTATAACTTCCGTAATATCCTCTCAGCAGCACAGTATGAATCTGACCTTAATAGTGAGCGGACGTTGGCTGGTTTGGCTGTGGCACGTGCCAAAGGGCGCTGTGGTGGGCGGCGACCCAAATTTACAGACGAGGACTGGAATAGATGTGAGTCAGCGCTGAGGGCTGGAAGAACGCATAAAGAGGTATCTGAACTATATGGAGTGGGAGTTTCGACGCTTTATAAAAAATTTCCTATCTGTATCTCTGCAGCTTTGTGATCACCAGCACTAAACCGCCATACTGGTGGCTATGATAGCTTCTTGAGCTCCGCTGTATTTTAAACAAGCTATTAGCCACGGTTTAAGCGTTTTTAAATATTGTGTCTCATTAAAAACACGAATCAGCTTTCTGTCGTAACTTTAGTGAGACGCTTTCGCGCTTTTAATGAGCCGCTTCAATGACGGCTGCCGGTTTTAAGTCTTGATATAACAATGAAATGGCAGTATCAGCTTTAAATCCCCGGACTATTCTTAATTGGCCGGGGCCTTCACATTTCCTCCATTTTTTATTGGTCAACTAAGGCCATTACACAAAAGCAATGTATGGAGTACATGATGAAAAAAATTATTGCACTGTCTGCAATCCTGGCTATGGGTCTGTGTTCAACCGCTTTCGCAGCTGATCATCAGGAACCACCAAAAAAACCACCTGTAGAACAGCAGCATAATGGTCAGCCGCCGCATGACAACAAAGGCCCTCAGCACGACGGCAAAGGTCAGCCCCCGCGCGACCAAAAAGGCCAGCAGCACGACGGCAAAGGTCAGCCCCCGCGCGACCAAAAAGGCCAACAGCACGATGGCAAAGGCCAGCCGCCGCACGACAATAAAGGCCCGCAGCATGATGGCAAAGGCCAGCCGCCAAAACACGACGGCGACAACAAACTGCCACCAAAAGACGGGCAGCATGACTAAATAAAAAAGGCCGGAATTTCCGGCCTTTTTTTAGCATTGTTGCTTCCTCACTATTTACGACGCGGCAGCGTTTTCAGCAAATCATCCGGGCTCACCGACGCCACTACGCTCCCTGGCAGCGGCATCTTCAGAATGTGATTTTTGATTTTGCCAATCACGTGCATTTCGCACGGACGGCAATCAAACTTCAGCGTCAGCACTTCATCACCGTTAACCAGCTGCATCGGCGTCGCCTTCCAGCTCTTGATAGAGCCTTTCGCCTGTTTCGGGCACAGATTGAACGCAAAGCGCAGGCAGTGTTTGGTGATCATCACCGGCACGTCACCCTTCTCTTCGTGCGCCTCATAGGCCGCGTCAATCAGCTGCACGCCATAGCGATGATAAAACTCGCGCGCTTTATGGTTGTAAACGTTGGCCAGGAAATTCAGATGACTTTCCGGGTAGACCGGCGCCGGGTTCGCCACCGCTTTACGGCTACCGCGCACGTAAGCCGCCAGGCGCGCGTTGTCGAGCATTTCCACGGTCTCGCGGCGCAGCTGGTTCAGCATACTGTTCGGCACAAACAGCGCTTCCGGCAACATCACCTCAACGCCGCGCGGGTAATAAATGGTCTGACCCAGTTTCGCAATCCCGTCCTGAAGCTGGCTCAGCGCTTTATCAGCGTTATTGGCGGCAGCAAACTCACCGTCTAAGGTATTCGTGACGCTAACGCCGTCTTCGCTGGTCATCGTCAGCACCAGCTGTTCCTGCCAGCCGGAAAGCTCGATATCCACCGCAATACGGCGCTCGCTGGACGTTTTCAGCAGCGCCTGCTGCCAGTTGTGGTCCAGGTTGCGGTTAAGCACCTGATGCGGACGTACTTTATAGAGGTCAGCTGGCATCTCATTCGGCCACACGCGATAGCGATTTTCGCCGATTTTCTCTACCGTGTTGGCACGAAAGCCCACCACTTCACGCTTAATCAACACGTTCAACCCATCGCCATTAGCCAAAGGTTCGCTCACTTCTACGTCGAGAGTGTCTTTATTGACCTTCAGCACTTCCCCGACCGGCAGACCGACAAATTTCGGTGAGTCAAACGCACCAATATTCATCTGACGCTGGTTAACGAAATAGTCGGTGCTGCCGCGATGGAAGGTTTTGTCCGTTGATGGCACGAAGAAATGCTCAGTGCGACCGGCAGAAGCACGGCCCAAATCGCCGCGTTCTTCAATAATCGTATCGAGCATCTGGCGATAGTGCGCGGTGATATTCTTCACGTAGCTCATGTCTTTATAGCGCCCTTCAATCTTGAAGGAACGCACGCCCGCGTCAATCAACGCGCCGAGGTTGGCGGTCTGATCGTTATCTTTCATCGACAGCAGGTGTTTTTCAAACGCGACCACCCGCCCCTGATCGTCTTTCAGGGTATACGGCAGACGACAAGCCTGTGAGCAGTCGCCGCGGTTGGCGCTGCGCCCGGTCTGAGCGTGTGAAATGTTGCACTGGCCGGAATACGCCACGCACAGCGCGCCGTGAATAAAGAACTCGATGGTCGCGTCGGTCACGTCGTGAATGGCTTTGATCTGCTGCAAATTCAGCTCGCGCGCCAGCACTATCTGGCTGAACCCAACGTCAGACAGGAATTTCGCTTTCTCAACGGTGCGAATATCGCACTGGGTGCTGGCATGCAGTTCGATGGGCGGTAGGTCGAGCTGCATAATGCCCATATCCTGCACAATCAGCGCATCAACGCCAGCGTCGTACAGGCTGGTAATCAACTTCTGCGCGGGTTCAAGCTCATCATCATGCAAAATAGTGTTGAGCGTAATAAAGATTTTAGCACCGTAGCGATGGGCAAACGGCACCAGCGCGGCAATATCCTGCAGGCTGTTGCTGGCGTTGTGGCGTGCGCCAAAGCCTGGGCCGCCGATATACACGGCATCGGCACCATGAAGAATCGCTTCGCGAGCAATTGCAGTGTCGCGAGCAGGGCTAAGGAGTTCAAGAAAGGCATTCTGCTGGCGCATACGGTCGAGGTTATCCAGTCGGGTCACAAAATGGCGGCTATTGTAGCCAGAAGCCGCGGCGGACGAAAACAGTTTCCAGCGCTTGTGCGCCACGGTTAGCAAAATTTCAGTAACCTATTGCCGAAATGGGTATTTCTGCTTTCGACATCAGTCAGTTAGAGTCATTTCCGTATTCCGGACTTTCCTCGTAACGGCCACGTTATGGTTCATTGTCATGATTTGCCGCAGGCCTGCCTGCGGCGTTTTCTTTGGGATAATGAATAATAGAGTGGAAATGCACTACCTGCTCGCCGCTGTTGCGATACGCATGCGCCAGATCCCCGGCAAACCGCAGCCCTTCTCCGGCGTACAGCATGCGCCATTCGCCCTCAATGCACATATCAAGCTGGCCGCTAATTACCACCACATGCTCAATCACCCCTTTTTCATGCGGGGTCGATTCGCTTAACGCCCCCGGCGCCAGGGTAATAGAAAAGTGGTCAAAGAAAAGTACCGGGTCCCAGGGAAATACCGGCGTGACGACCATCGCCTGCTGCTGCGGGTCGAACGACTGTTCTGCGCCCGGTACTTCAGGCGTGATAAACACCGAGAACGGCACGTTCAGGCCGGTCGCAATTTTCCACAGCGTTGCGACTGTTGGACTGGATTCGTTGCGTTCGATTTGCCCCAGCATCGCCTTAGAGACCCCCGTCTCTTCCGCGAGCTTAGATAGGCTCCAGCCACGCTGTTGACGTAAGGATTTCAGCGTCGCTGCCAGGTGTTGCGCAATATTCATTCCACCTCCATTTTCTTCCATCGCCGAAGTATACCCCACGCTGCCTGCGCCGTTTTAGCAAATCATAACCGACTGTTGTGCGCTATAACGCACAATGCTACATTAATTGGATGTTATAGCGCACAAGAGGCTTTTATGCGAACCGCTTTCGTTCCTTTCCCCACCGTGCTGGCCGGTTTTATTGCCGTGCTGGTCGGCTATGCCAGCTCTGCGGCGATTATCTGGCAGGCCGCCGCAGCGGCGGGTGCAACATCAATGCAAATATCTGGCTGGATGACCGCGCTCGGTCTGGCGATGGGCGTCAGCACGCTAGCGCTGACCCTGTGGCGAAAAGTGCCGATTTTAACCGCCTGGTCAACGCCCGGCGCGGCGCTTCTGGTGGGCGGCTTACAGGGGGCGACGCTCAACGACGCGGTAGGCGTTTTCATTTTTGCCAACGCACTAATTGTTATCTGCGGCCTGACCGGTTGGTTTGCCCGCTTGATGAAGCTGATTCCGCATTCGCTGGCGGCGGCCATGCTGGCCGGTATTTTGCTGCGTTTCGGTCTGCAGGCATTTGCCACGTTGCAGGGACAGCTGGTGCTGTGCGGCAGCATGCTGGTGGGTTGGCTGCTGTTTAAAGCCCTCGCGCCGCGCTACGCGGTTGTCGCGGCGCTGGCAGTGGGTATCGTAATGGCAGCTTTAAAAGGTGACATTGTCACTCATTCCTTGAGTCTGGCCGTGGTCGTCCCGCAGTTTATTACCCCACACTTTTCCCTAACCCAACTGTTGAGCGTCGGTATTCCCTTTTTCCTCGTGACGATGGCGTCGCAAAATGCGCCAGGGCTTGCCACGCTTCAGGCCTCCGGCTATCACGTTCCGATTTCGCCGCTGATTGTGGTCAGCGGCGCATTTGGCCTTTTGCTGGCACCGTTCGGGGTGTACTCCGTCTGCATCGCCGCCATTACCGCCGCCATCTGTCAGAGCCCGGATGCCCACCCCGAACCGCTCAAGCGTTGGCAGGCGGCGGCTGCCGCAGGGGTTTTCTATCTGATTGCCGGGGTCTTTGGCGGCTCCATTACCGCGCTGATGTCAGCGCTACCGACGGTGTGGATCCAGATGCTGGCAGGACTGGCGCTGCTCGGTACGCTGGGAGGAAGCCTGTTTCAGGCATTGAATAACGATAGAGAACGCGACGCAGCCATGGTCACCTTTCTGGTCACCGCCAGCGGGATAACGCTGGCGGGCGTGGGGTCGGCGTTCTGGGGGTTAGTGATTGGCGGCGTCAGCTTCGCGCTGTTATCCCGCAAGACCCGCGCGTAGTTGTGACGGCGTCATGCCATTCACCGCTTTAAAGCGATTGCTGAAATGGCTGGCGGAGCTAAACCCACAGCACAGGGCAATATCGGTCAGGGATTGCGTGGTGTAACGCACCATCTGCTGCGCGCAGTCCATCCGGCGCTGCATCACGTACTGATGCGGTGCCAGGCCCACGCTCTGGCGGAACATGCGCGCAAAATGGTATTCGCTTAGGGTCGCCTGCGCGGCGAGGTCGGCAAGAGTCAGCGCTGAAGAGAGATGGGCGTCGATATAGTCGAGCGTATTACGCAGTACCACCGGAGCCAGCCCGCCGGTTACCGTCGGTAGTCGCCACTGTACGTTGGCATGATGCTGGATGAGGTGCGTCAGCAACAGGGTGCTGGCACTACTCAAAGCAAGCTGGTTAGCGGGCTGCTGCCAGTCATAGCCCAGCAGAAACTGGCGGTACAGTAGCGTTATCTTCGGGTCGTCACCAAAAATGTGTTCGTCGAGCGTTAAGGTTGCTGGGCTGCGATCCCACACCTGCTCGCCCACCTTACGCAGATGCTCATCGGTGCAATAGAGATGCACAAATGATAGATCGCCGCGGATATCCCACGTTGATTCCGAGTCTTTCGGCATCAGGCAGAAACGGTCTGGCCCTCCGCCATTCTTCCAGCCGTGCGGCGTTTTCTGATAGCTCTCGTAGCCATCTGCTACGTACAGACTAAGCGTGTGATGATCGCTCTTAACCGTCAGGTTATCGCATTTGTTATACCAGGCCGCCAGTTGGATCCCAGAGTTAAGCGCAACGGTTTCCCGCAGCTGTGCGTTCTGACTCTGTAATCTCTCAAAGGTTGCGTAGGCCATTAACATATCTATCACGATTAACGATAGTGCCAGTCTAGGGGCTGTCGGCCGGAGAATCTAGCGTTCTGCACGACCCGCTGGCAAAAAAACCGCAAGAATATGCAAGTCGCCCGCAGCCTTCTGCAAGCGCCGGGATGTGCATCGCGTCACACTGTTTTTTTTATCGTTATTGATGCGAGGAACTATGAACGCGCTGCTCTATGCTCTGGTCGTTGTTATCTGGGGAACCACCTGGATTGCCATCTTTTTACAACAGGGCCCGGTGCCTGAGGCCGTTTCGATTTTCTGGCGCTTCGCCATTGCCAGCGTCACCATGATGACCATTTTGCTGTGCCTGCGTCGTCTGCGTCCGCTGGCGCTGCGCGACCACCTGTTCTGCATTCTGCAAGGCTGCTGCGTTTTCGGCTTCAACTTTCTGTGCTTCTACACGGCGGCAAAGTGGATTAATACCGGGCTGGAGTCGGTGATTTTCTCCATGGCGGTGCTGTTTAACGCCATCAACAGCTTTATCTTCTTCCGCCAGACGCCGCCAAAGCGCTTTTATCTGGCCGCCCTGCTAGGGCTGTGCGGCATTATCACCCTCTTCTGGGATGACCTGCGCGCAGTCGGCATGAGCAGCACGCTGCTGGCCGGGATTTTACTCAGCGCGCTTGGGACCTACGGTTTCTCGCTGGGCAACATGCTGAGCCTGCGCCACCAGCGGCGTGGGCTGGAAACTCTGACCACCAATACCTGGGCAATGCTGTACGGTACGATAATCGTTGGCGTTATCGCCCTGCTGCGCGGCGATGATTTCACGCCGCAGTGGACGGTGAGCTACATGGGCGCGCTGTTCTATCTGGCGATTTTCGGTTCGGTGATTGCCTTTGGCGTCTATTTCACCCTGGTCGGGCGTATCGGTGCCAGCAATGCCGCTTACAGCACGCTGCTGTTCCCGCTGGTCGCGCTGACACTGTCGACGATGTACGAAGGCTATCAGTGGCACGCGAACGCGGTTCTCGGACTGGTGCTGATTCTGCTGGGCAACCTGGTGATGTTTGCCAAGCCAGAGATGTGGCGCGTGCCGTTTTTAAGTCGGGCGTGATCCCGGCGTCGCTTTGCTCGGCCGGGCTACAATATCGCAGTTTGTATCACACTGTATCCGGCCCCTTCCCGGATACAGTGGCTGGCAAAATTCAAGAATTCCCACACATCCTCGACACTTCAGATTGTTTTTATTATCTGGTCGCGATAGCCACCTATACTTCGTTCGCTATCGTTTTTGATTTGATGATATCAAGCCTCTGTCCAGGAGAAATTCATGAACGCTTCAGCCTCTAACGTATCCCGCTTTCACCGTCTGTGTCTGGCCTCTGTGTTGATGGCCTCCGCGATTCCCGCGCTGGCAGCAACCGACTACGCCAACGATTTTAAAACGGTCCATCAGATTCACGCTGGCGTGCTCGACGTCGGCTACGTCGATATTGGCCCCCGCGACGGACAGCCGGTCATTTTGCTACACGGCTGGCCGTACGACATCAACAGCTATGCTGAAGTCGCACCCGCGCTTGCCAGCAAAGGCTTTCGTGTGATTGTTCCCCATCTTCGCGGCTATGGCACCACCCGATTTCTCTCTGCCAGCACCCCGCGTAACGGCCAACCTTCCGCGATGGCGGCCGATATTGTGGCGCTGATGGACGCGCTGAACATTAAACAGGCGGATTTCGCGGGATACGACTGGGGCGCGCGCACGGCTGATATTGTTGCGGCACTGTGGCCGGAACGCGTGAAATCACTGGTTTCCGTGAGCGGCTATCTCATCAGCAGCCAGAAAATCGGCGAGCAGCCGCTGCCGCCGAAAGCGGAACTCCAGTGGTGGTATCAGTTTTATTTCGCCACACCGCGCGGCCAGGCGGGCTACGCCAAAAACACCCACGACTTCGCCAGACTTATCTGGCAGCAGGCCTCTCCAGACTGGAAATTCAGCGATGAGACCTTCAATACCAGCGCCAAATCGCTGGATAACCCGGACCACGTGGCGATAACGATAAATAACTATCGCTGGCGTCAGGGGCTGGAAAAAGGCGAAGCAAAATACGATAAATATGAGCAGAAGCTGGCGACGCTGCCGCCCATTACCGTACCGACCATCACCATTGAAGGCGGTAACAACGGCGCACCACACCCGGACCCAAAAACCTATGCGTCGCACTTTACCGGCAAGTATGAGCACCGTACTTTTGGTGCCCATGTCGGTCATAACCCGCCGCAAGAAGATCCGACTGATTTTACGACCGCGGTCATCGATGCCGATAAGCTGTAGCGTCACCGTGGCCCCTTAGCCCTTTGTGGAGAATGCATGGAACATATCGATAATATCCTGGTGGTGGACGACGACCACGACATCCGTGAACTGGTCGTCGACTACCTGATCAAATCAGGCTACCGGGCAACAGGGGCCAGCAACGGCAAAGCGATGCGCGCCTATATGGGCGGCAATCAGGTGGATTTAGTGGTGCTGGATATCATGATGCCCGGCGACGACGGGCTGACGCTGTGCCGCCAGCTACGTAACGATCGCCAGAACGTGCCGGTGCTGATGCTCACCGCCCGCGGTGATGATGCAGACCGCATTCTGGGGCTGGAGATGGGCGCGGACGATTATCTGGTGAAGCCGTTTGTCGCCCGCGAACTGCTGGCGCGTATTAAAGCGATTCTTCGCCGCTATCGTGCCCTGCCGCCCAATTTGCAGATTAGCGAAACCGGGCGTCTGATTGCCTTCGGCGATTGGCAGCTCGATACCACCGCCAGACACCTGATAGACAATAGCGGACTGGTGGTGGCGTTAAGCGGCGCGGAGTACCGTCTGCTGCGGGTGTTTGTCGATCATCCGCAACGGGTGTTAAGCCGCGACCAGTTGCTCAGCCTGACCCAGGGGCGCGACGCAGAGCTGTTCGAACGCTCAATCGATCTTCTGGTCAGCCGCCTGCGCCAGCGCCTGAACGATGACGCTCGCGAACCGGCGTATATCAAAACCGTGCGCAGTGAAGGCTATGTGCTGGCAATGCCGGTGGAAATTAGGGAACACCACGAATGAGGCTATGGCCGCAATCTTTGCTTTATCGGCTGGTGTTGATCGTGCTTGGCGGCCTGCTGCTGGCCAATAGTCTGACGCTGTCGCTGCTGCTGTACGAGCGAATGAGCAGCGCGCGCAGCGTGATGCTCAATACCCTGGAGAACGATGTTGCCACCAGCGTCGCCATCCTCGACCGCCTGCCCGCAAGCGAACGTCAAGCCTGGCTTGCCCGTCTGGCGCGCGGCAACTATCAGTATCTGACTACGGCAGGTGAATCGGGGCCGGCACCCACCGGCTGGCGAACGCGCAGCATTGTCGAGACGCTTAACAATGCGCTGGGAAATAAGTATTCACTGACGGTAAGCCACCTCCCCGGCCCGCGTGAGCATATTCAGGCTCACCTACGCCTCAGTGATGGCAGCCCATTAACAATTGACATGCATCCACAGCTTCCGGCGCTTGCCCGCTGGTTCCCCATCGTACTGGTAGCACAACCCCTGCTACTGCTGATTTTCGCCTGGCTTGCCGTACGCCAGGTTGTTCGCCCACTGCGGCAGTTTACCCGCGCGGTAGAGACCCTCGAGCCCGCCTCCGGCAGTCCGCAACAGATGAACGAGCACGGCCCTCTGGAGGTACAACAGACGGCACGAGCCTTTAACGCCATGCAGGCGAGAATCCAGCACTATCTCAAAGAGCGCACGCACATTCTTGCCGCTATCTCTCACGACCTGCAAACGCCAATCACGCGCATGAAATTGAGAGTCGAGATGGCGCAGGAACCAGCGTTACAGGACAAGCTGATGCAGGATCTGGATGCCATGGCGCGTCTGGTGCGCGAAGGCATTGCTTATGCGCGCAGCACCGAAAGCGTTCAGGAGCCAAGCCAGCGCCTCGACCTTAACGCGTTTCTCGACACCCTGGTATGCGACTATACCGATACCGGGCATCCGGTAACGTACCGCTCTCCGGGCACGCCGATGGCGCTCACCACCTTCCCTCAGGCGCTACGGCGCGTGGTCACGAATCTCGTCGATAACGCGCTGAAGTACGGCGAATCAGCGCAATTAACGCTTCAGCAGGTCGATGACCATTGGCTGATCATTGATATTGCGGACAACGGGCCCGGTATACCAGACCATGAACTGGACGCCGTGCTGCAACCGTTTTACCGGCTGGAGTCTTCGCGCAACCGCCACACCGGCGGCACCGGGCTGGGGCTTGCTATTGCCTCGCAGCTGGCGGTACGTTTACAGGGTAAGCTCAGCCTCAGCAACCGTCCGCAGGGTGGCCTGTCGGCGAAACTGCAGCTGCCTTTGTATCTTCATGTATCTGCGCCATCCAACGACATGTAAGCAGACAAAACGGCCTTTTGCCGACACATTCCCACGACACCGGTACGATTAAATCATCTCATCGCCTGCCAGCCAGGCATCGTTAAGATGAGGTGATTTATGACCCGGTTCAGACAGTTTTTCTTCGGCTTTGCTGCCACCACCTTACAGGCGGCTGCCTGCGCCGCCGCCGATAGCCAGACGCTACGCACGGCACTCACAGGCAGCAGCATCCCCACGTATGCGGTACAAACCGCCGACCAACCGGCTCGTGTTCGTAACGTACGAGGAGGTGTCTGATGGCTATTATCATCGCGTTTCTCGGCGGGATGTTAACGCTGCTAAGCCCCTGCACGCTGCCGGTGATCCCCTTCCTGTTTGCCAGCGTGAAAGGCCAGAAGCGACATCTTTTCGCTATGCTCGCGGGTATGGTTGTGATGTTTACCGTACTGTCGCTGCTGGTGACGGTTGCCAGCGCCTGGGTCGTACACGTGGCGCAGGCAGGCCGCTGGTTGGCGCTCGTCTTTCTTGGCACGGTGGCGCTATCGCTTATATCCCCGCGCATCGCCCAGCGCCTGATGGCTCCGGCGGTGCGATTAGGAAACCGGGTAAACGACAAAAGTCTGAGCCGTCGCGGCGTGATGGCTGCATTGTTGGCAGGCATTGCAACCGGACTTTTATGGGCGCCATGTGCAGGCCCGGTGCTGGGCGCTATCCTGAGTCTTGGCGTTGTTCAGGGCAGTAGCGCCTCCAGCGGCGTGCTCCTCGCCGCCTACGGGAGCGGCTGTGCCGCCATGCTGGGGCTGCTTTGGCTTGGCGGGCAGCGCGTGCTGCATTGGTTACGCAACAGGACAGCCGTGGTCGAGCGCCTGAAACAGCTGGCCGGGATGACGATGATGGCGTCGGTGGTGCTGATTGCATCCGGCACCACCAACGTACTGCAAGGCGCGACGGGTCTCACGGCGCAGCTTGAGCAGCATCTGGTCAGTTGGCTTCCTGTCACCCCGGTGAAGCTTCAGCCGGTCGCCGATAGCGCCCTGCCGCCGCTGGACGGCGGTACCGGTTGGATCAACAGCGCCCCTCTCTCCAGCGAGTCGCTCAAAGGCAAAGTGGTGCTGATAGATTTCTGGACCTTCGACTGTATTAACTGCCAGCACACGCTGCCACACGTGCGTGGGTGGGCGGAAAAATATCGGCCGCAGGGTCTGGAGGTCATTGGCGTACATACGCCGGAATATCCACATGAGAAAAACGTCAACGCGGTGCAAGACGCGGTAAAAAAATGGCACATCACCTATCCCGTCGTCACCGACAATAATTACCAAATCTGGAGCGCTTTTGGGAATCAATACTGGCCAGCGCACTATCTTTTCGACGCTCGAGGCCAGTTACGATATACCTTCTTCGGTGAGGGAAATTATGCGGAGCAAGATGCGGCGATTGTCGCGCTTTTAAAAGAAGCAAAAGTCTGAATAAATAAAATAAGGGCGGCACCTGAGTGTCGCCCTCTATTATTCATCACGCCAAAGTAAAATTATTTCTGCGATGGATCGAATTTAACCGCATCAATCGCCATATCATCAATCACCTGTTTCAACGTATCAAGCGTCAGCTGAGCGTTGGAGTTAGACAGGTCTTTACCTTCGCCTTTACGCACCACTTTAATGACCGGCTTGTTGGTCGCCGCGTCAATCAGCTCACCTTCAAAGTAGAGGTTGGTATTCATAGTGCGGTGGCCAGTGGCGGCTTCAGTACCCGCAACCACCATCGCGATTGGAATCACTTCATAGAACTGCAGGCCTTCTTTGCTGGAGTCAACGGCGGTAATCGCGCCGCGGAAGATCAGGCTATGTGGGCCAGCTGTGGTTGCCAGCGGCTTACGCTCGCTGATGGCTTTTTTCAGTTCGGTGTTGGTGTAGTTCAGAATGTCGGTCAGCGCTTTCTGCCCAACCTGGGTCGTCGGCTTCGGTACCGGATAATACGTTACCGGGTTGTAGACGACGTTCGCGTAGTTAGCCGGGTTGTAGTCCGGTGAGATCCAACGCAGTTCCGTTTTTCCTGACGCCGTTGTTGCTTCCTTCAGGCCAGAATAGTCTTTTAAAAATCCTGAGTATTGCTGAGGAGTTGTGGTCTTTGATGCACAGCCTGCTAATGCCAGAACGCCCACAAGGGCCGCCGCTTTGAAAAACGCTTGAGTACGCATGAGAATAATCCCTGATAAATGCACAAATGCCAGTAAGTTATAGCAAATGAATCAGGAGTTTGTCGCGACAAAAATGGAGGGCGCTCTCATTATTCAAAAATAACATTCACGATATAACGGGCTTGCGCCCGTTATATAAATATTAATTATGAATTCTTACGTGCCAGCATCGTAGCGAAGCGTAATTTAATACGATTGCCGTTTTCGTCGGTACGATGAAGTTCGCCGACATCTTCGTTATATTTCAGCAAATCCCACCCTTCATAATAGTTTTTCAGCTCACCGGCTTTAAACGCAAACGGGAAACCGACCGTGCAAGGGAAATCATCGGTATCCATCGCGGCAACGATCAGGTTATAGCCACCCGGTTTGGTGCAGCGCTGCATATTCGGGATCAAGCGCGGAATGGTGTTCGCATCAAGGAACATCATCACCACCGTCGACAGAATAAAATCGTACTCGCCGTCAAAGGTCAGCGTGTTCAGGTCCTTCACCGCCGCCTGTAGATTTTCCAGCCCTTCAGACTCACGAATCGAGAGCAGATTCTGAATGCTCATCGGATTCTTGTCCCACGCCGTGACGTCATAGCCGTTCGCTGCCAGATAGAGGCTGTTACGCCCGTTGCCACAGCCAAGATCTAACGTTTTACCTGGTTTAATCAGCGACGCCGCGTGAAGCACATCGGAATGGGTGCGGGTCAGGCCATATTTTTCGGTGAAGTAGTTTTCGTCACGAGTTGTCATTGTTCATCCTTCGGTTTCATCAGTGTTGACCGCGCAACACGGGTCAAAAGTTTACCCTGAAGCAGCAATAGCAGCGTTTTAATCAGCAGCAGGCCGATCACGATATTGGTGAATATAAACAGCGGCAGCGCCAGGTTATGGAAAAAACCAGAACCGCTGGCGTGCCCAAGATGCAGCCCGGTGGAGGCCAGTGCGGAAATACCGAACGAGAAGCTCCAGAACGAGGCGTTAAACACCTGGCGCAGATACCAGGGCATCAGGCGCAGCATAAACAGTAGCTGCAATAGCCCGTAGCCGAACAGCATTTTGGCGAACACATCCGCATGACCGCCGTTGATGCTCAGCCACGCATTACAGGCCACCAGCGCCGGGGCCAATTGAATGCCAAGTGAGGTTCGTAGCGGTACGGAGAGCACGCCGCCGCTGCGCAAACGCTGGACGATGGCTGGCTCGAGGGTAATCCACGAGATAACCCCAGCACCAAGAAACACCAGCCCGGCATCGTTAAAGCCCAGCGCGCCGCAGGCCATTGCGCTAATAAAGTTGTTAGCAACGGTAGGGAGATAGAGCCCCGGCGTTGTCGCATCCGCAGGATGCTCCCCTCGCCACAGTCCGGCGGTTTGCCAGGCAGCGTAACCGAGCTGCAACGTCACCCCGATACAAAACAATGCCAGCGCCAGCGGTCTTACCCACGGCGTTACGCCAATCGACACCAGCATGGTAGTGGCCGGAAACAGGCTGACAAAGCTGCTGGCAATGGGATGATTCATCTCCTGCCAGACGCTGTACGGAAAGCGCACCGCCCGTGTCAGGAAGGCCAGCGTCAGCAAGCCCCACATCATGATGGCGAGCACCACCAGCGCATCACCAATAGAATGACTTACCGGCATAATCGTGCTGGCATAACGCCAGGCAAAGCCCATACCAATGGTGCCCAGTACCATCCCAAAGTAGCCTACGGGCAGATTAAGGACCCGTGCTTCATTATCGTTATTATGCATTTAGTTTAATTAATCAAATTTAGTTAAGTTGCATTTTAAATGATTCTTTTATGCCGCGCTAGCGCGAAAAGGAAGTATAGACGAACTTCAGTCTGTGAAATCCCCGCTCATATTTCACTTCTGCCGCGCATAGAGATAAGCCGTGGCTCGGGATATTCCCAGATGCTGCGCCACTGTCTCCATAGACTTACGTAGCTCAAGCAATCCTTCCGCTCGCAGCGCCTGAATCACCGATTTTCGGTCATCAGGGCTCAGCGCTCGTGCGGTCGTGGCCCGCTTCGCGGCGAAACGGTCAATCCGCAGGCGGATGGTCTCAAGCCCCGACGGCTCAAGATGCTCTTCTACCGGGGCGTTCTCCACCGAGGTAAACTGCGCCAATGCGCTTTGCATTCCGCGAAACAGCGTCATGTCGACGTTCAGACACAGCGCCGCAACGTACTGTCCCGAGGTATCTTTAATACCAATAGAGGTGCTTTTCACCGGGCGACCGTCAGCAAACTGATTCGCGTAGTTGGCAACCAGCGCCGGGAAGTCCGGTGAGGAGATACGCGCAAGCCCCATTTCCGTCGTGGGTTCGCCCACCTTACGACCGGATAAATTATTGTGGATCGCCAGTATCGAGTGTTCCGGGTGCGTCAGGTCATGCACCACCACTTCACAAAACGGCGCAAAGGTGTCGCTGAGCCCTTTTGCAATGGTCTCAATCTGCTTTAGCAGGGAGTGGTCATCATGATTTGCCATCTGTTGCGCCTTGTCTTCCATAAGATGATGCCGCCTGTCAGGACAGGCGACTCGATGCTAGCCCGCCAGCAAGGCGGCATAGCGGCTGATATCCACATTACCACCGCTGATGATAATGCCCACCTTCTTACCCTGTAACGTAGCTTTTCGCGCCCGCGCGGCGGCAAATCCCAGGCACCCGGTTGGCTCAACCACCATTTTCATGCGCTCAGCGAAGAAGGTCATCGCCGCGATCAGTTCATCATCGCTGGCCGTCAGAATGTCATCAACATTCTGCTGAATTAACGGGAAGGTGATCGCCCCAAGATGCTGGGTCTGTGCGCCGTCGGCGATGGTTTTAGGGGTGTCGATATGAACAATCTTCCCGCTGCGAAACGATTGCTGACCGTCATTCCCCGCCTCTGGCTCAACGCCGTAAATGGCGCATTCCGGCGACAAATGACGAGCCGCCAGCGCAGAACCCGAAAGCAGCCCACCGCCGCCAAGGCAGACAAACAGCGCATCCAGTGGGCCGACTTCTTCAATCAGCTCTTTAGCCGCTGTCCCCTGACCGGCAATCACGTGTGGATGGTCATACGGCGGGATCAGCGTCAGGCCGTATTTTTGCGCCAGGTCACGGCCAATTTGCTCTCGGTCTTCGGTATAGCGATCGTAAGTGACAACCTTAGCGCCATAGCCCTTCGTCGCGGTCACCTTAACCGCAGGAGCATCCAGCGGCATCACGATGGTGGCCGGAATGCCTAGCAACTTCGCCGACAGGGCAATTGCCTGCGCGTGGTTGCCGGATGAAAACGCTACGACCCCTGCCGTACGCTGGGCAGGCGTAAACTGCAGCAGCGCATTCATCGCTCCGCGAAATTTGAACGCCCCCATACGCTGAAAGTTCTCACATTTGAAAAAGACTTCAGCACCAAACGCCTCATTAACCGTCCGTGAGGTCATCACCGGTGTTCGGTTCGCGTAGCCCGCAATGCGTTCTGCCGCGGCCACTACGTCGCCGTAATCAGGGAGCTTTTGTTCACTCATTTCATCACCTCAATACACTTTGTATTAAATAATACTATTCGTTTAACTGTGGGTTATACACCGGTTCGCTCGCGATTCACAATGGTTTGCTACATTTACTCTATCTGCATACCTGTGAGGCCATCATGAAAAAATACCGTCTCAGCGATGAAACGCGCAGCGTTCAAATTGGCGAACCCGGCGCCAGAGAGAGCGTGGTGGTACGCCAGATTATTGCCCTACAGGATTTTGCCGATGTCAGCGCTGGCAGCCTCGGAGGCTGGGTAGAAAACGAGCTGTCGCTCAGCCACGATGGTGAATGCTGGATCTACGATCAAAACAGCCTGGTGTACGCCGGGGCCCGGGTCACCGAAAACGCCAGAATTACGCAACCCTGCGAAATTAGCCATCAGGCAGAAGTTGGCGGTAACGCATGGGTGCAAGCCAGCCGCATCAGCCATTACGCTAGAGTCAACGGCGATGCGGCCGTACATGATTCCCAGGTTCATGGCCACTGCCATCTGTTCGGCTATGCCTACATTGCGGAACAGTCGCAAATTGTCGGGGCCAGAGGGTTAACCGCCGATAGCGAGCAACTCCTGCAAATCTACGACGCCGCGCAGCTTCGCCACTGCCGGGTAGTGCATCAGGCGCAAATCTTCGGCAAAGCCATGCTGATTCATGCCTTTGTTGAACACCGTGCAGAAATCTTCGATAGCGCTCGTCTGGATGGGAATGAGGAGAACAACATTTGGGTGTGCGACTGCGCTAAAGTTTACGGCAATGCGCGCATTATCGCCGGGCGCGGCGAAGATGAGATCCCAACGATTCGTTACAGCTCGCAGGTGGCTGAACATGCGGTAGTAGAAGGTAATTGCGTGCTGAAGCACCACGTGATGGTTGGCGGCAACGCGCGCTTACAGGGCGGGCCGATATTACTCGACGATCACGTGCTTATTCAGGGCGATGCGCGGGTGATTGGCGATGTGCTGATCGAGTATCACATTGATATCACCGATAGCGTGGTGGTGGAGGCTTTGCCTGGAGAGGCGATCCATCTGCGCGGGCGTAAAGCACTGACCGGGGCGCAGCATATTACCCGCACCCCGCTGTTTGGCGCGCTATAGCGCCGCGTCGTCAACAATCAGGGCATAAATGTTCTGGTCGTAATAAACACCGTTGAGAAACTCGGCCTGGCGCAAGCACCCTTCCAGCGCAAAGCCATTGCGCAGCGCGACTTGATTGCTGCGCAGGTTATCGACCCGGCACTTAATGACGAAGCGGCGAATCTCGCCGCGTTCGGCATAGTAGCGAACAAACGCCTGTAGTGACGCCGACAAAATCCCTTTCCCCTGCGCGTCTTCATCCAGCCAATAGCCGATATAACCCGTTTTGTTTGAGGGTTCAATCTGGTTAAAAGACAGGACGCCAGCCATCGTATCATCGACAAAAATCAGGAACATTTTGGCGATACCGCGCTGGTGCAGCATCATATTACCCTGCACGTTCTGGCGAGAATCCTGTTCACTGTTGACGAACTGCGGCCAATTCAGCGTTTGCTGTAGCCAGACTTTATTACGCATCACCAGTTCAAAGAGACCGGTAACGTGGCTTTCATTCACCGCATGAAGGGTAACGGTGTCATTGACGGTGATAATTTCAGCGGTAGTCATTCTGGTGCCTCAATTGGCGGAAGTCGAGTAGGCCTGATAAGCGCAGCGTCATCAGGCATAACGGCGCAGAGTGCCGGATGGCGGCTATGCCTTATCCGGCCTACACGATGACAGGCAAATTATTTCATTACGCGGTCATCAACATACTGACGTTTATCCGGCGCTGGCGGGAAGTACTGATACAGCCAGGTTTCACTGATGGCATCGCCACGACAGCGCAGGAACAGGCGCATATCTACCGGGTCGGTGGAATCAGAGGTTGGATACCAGTCGAAGAGAATGCGATAGCCGTCGAACGGTTCAACGTAGAGGATCTCAATCTGCTTAGCCTCCCCGCTGGAGAGCGTAATGACCGGTTCGATCCCTTTCGGTGCAGCGGCTTTGAGGTCGCCACCAACAAAATCGATAGCGAAGCGACGGGACCATTTTTCCGGGTAATGCTCGCCCGGTGCCCAGCCTTCCGGGAAGCTTCCCATACCGGTGCGGGTAGCCAGCACGCGCGCCAGCGGGGAACGTACCGGCGGCATTGCGCTCCAGTATAAGCGGTAGCTGAAGTTCAGCGTATCGCCCGCCTTCATCGGTTTTTCCGGCTGCCAGAAGCAGACGATGTTATCGAGCGTTTCGCCGGTGGTAGGGATTTCCATCAGGCTGACGGCCCCTTTACCCCACTGATTACGCGGCTCCACCCACAGGCTTGGACGTTTATTGTACCAACCCATGACGTCCTGATAGTGGGTGAAATCGCGGTCGAGCTGCAGCAGCCCGAAGCCTTTCGGGTTTTTGTCCTGGTAGGCGTTGAACTGTAGCTTCTGCGGGTTGTTCAGCGGACGACACACCCATTCACCGTTACCAAGCCACATCGCCAGACGATCGGAGTCGTGGATTTGCGGGTGGATGGTGTCGCAGACCCGGCGCTCGTTGTTGCCGCAGCTGAACATACTGGTCATTGGCGCAATGCCGAGCTGCTTGATGTCTTTACGCGCATAGATATGGTTCTCCACATCCATGATCACCTGTGCTTTTTCGCAGTGCACGACGAATTTGTACGCTCCGGTGACGCTGGCGCTATCCAGCAGCGCGTACACGGTAAAGGAGGTGTCGCCCGGCTTCGCGGTTTCGAACCAGAAAGAGGTGAAGTCCGGGAACTCTTCCAGCGAGTCGGTATAGGTATCAATCGCCAGGCCGCGCGCGGACAGGCCGTACTGATAGGTGCTGTCTACCGCACGGAAGTAGCTCGCGCCAAGGAACGCCACGATATCGCGGCGCGCCAGTTCCGGCGCTTTAAACACGCGGAAACCGGCGAAACCGAGGTCGGTCTGCCCTTCCAGCTGTTTGGTGTCTACGCCAGCATTGTTGTACTGGAACAGTTCCGGGCGGAAGTGAATTTCACGCGCCTGATGACTTGACGGGTCCAGCGAGAACATCCGTACGCGACGGCGGAAGCCCATCCCGACATGGAAAAACTGCACGTCCAACTGGCGCTCTTTGACGTTGTTCCACAGCGAATGTTCAGCGTCATACTGAATGCTGTTGTAGGCCTGCGGCGTCAGGTTAGCCAGGGTATCCGGCAGCGGGCGCGGCGCGCCGCTCCACGGTTGGCGGGAGAGATCGTGCGCCATAGATTGCAGTACGCCGAAATCAAAGCGACGCGTCTGGCCGTCGGCAATGCCGGAGTCCTCTGCCATCGCGGCCTGGGAGAATAGCGATGCGAAACCGGAAGTTCCGCACACGGCGGCAACAGCCATTGAAGATTTAAGAAAGTGTCTGCGGTTCATGCCTGGCAAAGCGTCCTTTTAAAGTCGGAATGCTGCAAAATAAAAACGGCGTTATTGCCGCCCACTCTAGACAAAATTGATTGATAATCCAATTGCTAGCGCAACAAAATCTGTCAATCCAGACTCACATGATGCTTCATGACGCGTTTGAACAGCGCCAGCCGCGCACGCATAAAGCGATTTTCCACGTGGAACCCGGCGTGCTTGCGTAAACCAATGCGCAAAAGCCGGTCGCGACCGCGCACGCAGGCGGGCCAGCGCACCGGTCCCGGCAGCACGGTATGGCGCGCGTTGGCATCACGGGCGAAGCTGACCCAGTAGTCCGCCACCTGAGACGCCACCTTGAGATCGCGCGGCGAAGCGTACTCGCGCGAGGGCATGATTTGCCCCAGCGTGTCGAAGACATAGGGCACCTCATTGCCGTGCCACGCGCCGTGATAATAGGTGTCGTGTTCGGCTTCGGCGACGTAATCAAACCAGTAACGCCAGCAGGGTTGATTCACTCGCTGTTGCGCCTGCATCACCACATAGCCCAGGGTAGTGAACGCCATATCCCGGCAGACCTGGCGGCCCAGTTCTTCATCACCTTTCACCCCCGGATAGAGCAGCTTGATAAGCCCCAGACCCAGACGGCGCTCGCGGCGAAGTTTTTGAATTTCTCCCGCCAGGTCCACGCCAAATACCGCCATCACGCTGGCTTCATCGCTGTTGGAACCCACCATCACCGGCATGACGTGCTGTTTCCCGGCGAAGAAAACGTCGAGCATCGGCTGCGGCAGCACGGAGTCGCCGACGATGGGCGCGGGGCCAATATTATGGGGTGCGGTCAGCGGCCAGAATGCCTCGGCGGGAATATCACGCAGATCTTGTGCTGACGCATTCGGCAGATTGAAATGTTCGGCCAGTCGCTCACCGCGCGCTAGCGCCACGTCGCGCGGTTGGTCGGGCAAGGTATAGCCGCTTTGAATGATAGCTTTATGGAACAGCCCCACGGCTTTCGGGGAGGTCATCAACGACAGCACGCTGCGCGCGCCTGCCGACTCACCGAATAACGTGACGTTGTCACGATCGCCGCCGAAGGCTTCAATGTTTTCCTGCACCCAACGTAGCGCGGCAACCTGGTCCATCAGACCAAAATTGTAGAGCCGTTCGCCGTCTTCCCCGTCAAGAGCCGGATGGGCAAAGAAGCCGAGGTGGCCCAAACGATAGTTGAGCGTAACGACAATCACGTCGCGTCGAGCCAGCGCTTTACCGTCGTAAGGCGGTAGCGCGCCTGCACCAATGGTAAAACCACCGCCGTGCAGCCAGACCATCACCGGCAGCGGCCTCTGACGTTTAGCGGGGGACCAGACGTTAAGGTAGAGGCAGTCTTCAGAAAAGCGGCCGGGGTCACCGCCGCCAAGTTCCTGGCAGTACTCCGCGCTCTGCCAACTGGCAGCGGAAAAGGCATTCGCCTGACGCACGCCCTGCCAGGGCGTCACCGGCTGTGGCGCACGCCAACGGAGCGGGCCCACCGGCGGTGCCGCGTAAGGAATACCGCACCACAGATGGGTATCACCTTCGACTACGCCCGTTAACGTCCCTTGTCTGGTTTCCACCTGAATTGCGGCACTCTGCATTGATTCTCATCCTTTTTCTCTTCACTCCTGTGCAGAGTACCCGTTTCAGAGCAGACCGCAACGCCGTTTACTGCGTAGAGAAGCCTCCTCATACAAACTGAATTCGTCCAGTACCTGTCGGCCAAGCGCCGTTTCAAAGGCATCGCGACTAGCATTGCCCTGCGTGCGTGTTTGCGCGTCACCGCCCAGGTTCGACTGGAAAATCCCGGCGGCGCTCACCGGCAGAAAATCTTCATAGGTGAACGGCTGAGGATCATCGCCTGGGTGAATCGCCTGGCGGTGGGCGTCACCTGTCGGCGTTAGGCGATAGCGGAACCAGGCAAGCCCCTGCTGGCGCAGTAAGAACTCGCTATCCGGGAACGCTTTGAATACCTCTTGCAGATGCTGCTGATGAGTTAGGTTATCTTTGCCAACCCCCGCCTCGCTGAGCAGTTTGTCATACAGCGCACGGCCCTTAGGCGTTAACGCCACCCCACGCTGTTCAATTTCGCCAAAGCGCGCGGTGTGCGTGCCGTTCGACTCCCCGGCAAACTGCACAGGCTCTTCCAGCGCTTTAAAGCTGGTCTGGCGGAGTAGTAACGGCACCGCCCGGCGCGGCGGCCCTTCAATTACTGCTTTGGGCTCAATACCGTAATCGGACATCAGTTCCTGCACGCGATCGATATCCAGCGTCCGCGGCGTGAGATGGTTAATGTGGCAGCCGGGGAAACAGACCACATCGGCAATCAAGCGATGCTGTTGGTTCAGCGCCTGATAGGTCTCCTGGTCAACGGTGGTATGCCGATGCCAGCGGAAGGTTTCCAGCGCTTCCCGCACGAACTCCTGCGCCTGCTGAGCGGTGAATCCGCCCTGCTCATCATGCAGATTCATCAGCGCCCGGCAGCGCGGCGTGAAGATATCGCGCTCGGCTAAGATCTTTGCCGCTTTCTGGCGCAGATTCGGGTCGTCGATAAGCTCAAGACGTAATAAAGAGGTAAAAATACGAAACGGATTACGCTGTAACGCCGCATCGTCCACCGGCCGAAAGGCGGTCGAGTGTACCGGAACGTTCGCCACCGACAGATCGTAATAGCCCACCGGCTCCATTCCCATTATGGCGAACATCCGGCACAGCGTGGCAAGTTCTTCTGCCGTACCCACTCGGATCGCGCCGTGACGTTCAACATTAAGTCGCGCGAGCTCATCCGCATTGGCCAGCTGTTCATACAGACGCGTGTTATTTTCCAGCACGGCCAGGTTTACGTCAGCCACTAATGCCAGCAGGGTTCCATATTGCGGAACTTCTTGCTGATACATTGCCGACATTGCTTGTGAAAATTCCTCACGAATATCATCCGCCGAAAGGGTGTGCGCCATGATGCCTTGCCTCCTGTGAATATATTTGCAGTGTAGGAAAGGCCATGACGCTATGCGGTAAGAATTTACAAACTGTGATCGCGGCAACTGACTGAACTTATTGAGTGAATGGTTCTGATTACATAACCCAGGGTTATTAAAAATATACCTTAAATTCACTTTAAATTAACAAAACATTTACACACACTGTCTGTGGCAATAATAAAATACCCTACACGGAGCCACCTATGAGCACAAAATGGTCACCGCAAGAAGTGATTCACCGGGATTACAACAATCATCCCCCAGCCCACGCGCCGGGCTATAAAACCAGCGTGCTGCGCTCGCCGCGCAATGCCCTTATCTCGCTGCAAAATTCGCTGTCAGAAATCACCGGCCCGGTCTTCTCCCAGCAGGATCTCGGCCCGCTGGATAACGATCTTATCCTCAACTACGCCAAAGACGGTTTGCCTATTGGCGAACGCATCATCGTTCATGGCTACGTGCGCGATGGCTTCGGCCGCCCGCTGAAAAATACGCTGGTTGAAGTGTGGCAGGCCAACGCCGGGGGCCGATATCGCCATAAGAAGGACCAGTATCTGGCTCCGATTGACCCCAACTTTGGCGGCTGTGGGCGCGTTCTCACTGATGAAAATGGCTATTACTTCTTCCGCACCATCAAGCCCGGCCCATATCCGTGGCGTAACCAGGTGAGCGACTGGCGTCCTTCGCATATTCACTTCTCTATTTTTGGCGAAGCCTTCGCCCAGCGCCTGATCACCCAGATGTATTTTGAGGGTGATCCGCTTATCAAGCAGTGCCCTATCGTCAAAACCATCAATAACGATGATGCCGTACGTACGCTTATCGCCGAGCTGGATACCCATGCTGCCGTACCGCTCGACTGTCTGGCCTATCGTTTCGATCTGGTGCTGCGCGGCCAGCGCGCCACGTTGTTTGAAAATCGTACTCAGGGGGCTGCACGATGAAAGACTATTTACCGGAAACGGCGTCACAAACCGCCGGCCCTTATGTGCATATTGGCCTAGCGCCGGATGCCGCAGGCTTCCATATTTTTGAGAAGAATTTTGGTTCAACCCTGACCAACAGCCACACGCCCGGAGAGCATATTGCCATCGAGGGGCGCGTGTTCGACGGCTCCGGCACACCGGTGCGCGATGTGCTGATTGAAATATGGCAAGCCAACGCCGCCGGGCGCTATAACCATGTCGCGGACCAACAGCACGAAAAAACGCTGGATGAAGATTTTCGCGGCTGGGGTCGCGCCTGCTCCAACTTCGATAGCGGCGTCTGGCGTTTTGATACCGTTAAGCCGGGACAAGCGGTCGGCCGCGATGGGCGCATGATGGCACCGCACGTCAATCTGTGGATCGTGGCGCGCGGGATCAACATCGGTCTGAATACGCGGATGTACTTCCCAGACGAGCAAGAGGCAAACAGCAAAGATCCTGTGCTGAACCTGATTGAGTGGGAAGTGCGTCGCAAGACGCTGATTGCGCATAAAGAGACGCGCGGCAATGAGACGGTGTATCGGTTCGATATTTATTTGCAGGGCGAAAACGAAACGGTGTTTTTTGATCTGTAAGGTTAGTGCGCTTTGACCCGGCGTCGCATTTGTACTGCCGGGTTACCTATCGCAAAGTAGCCCGGCCGAGCGCAGCGACGCCGGGAACGTCTCTAATCCAACAAATCGCTTGTCTGTTAAACCGCACAAATGTTAATAATAATTTGCTAGCAAGTTATCAAATTTAAACAACATTACTTGTCACTCATGCCGCTCTGTTTTTAACATCGCTTATGGAAAAAAACGCACTCTTTAGTCAGCGCATTCGCCTGCGCCATCTGCACACATTCGTAGCCGTCGCCCAGCAAGGAACTTTGGGGCGAGCGGCTGAAACCCTTAATTTAAGCCAGCCAGCGCTCTCCAAGACGCTCAATGAACTTGAACAGCTAACCGGTACACGTCTCTTCGAACGTGGCCGTCTGGGGGCTCAACTCACCCTCGTGGGTGAACAATTTTTAACCCATGCCGTGAAGGTGCTTGATGCGCTAAATACCGCGGGTCAGGCGCTGACACGTAAAGAAGGTGTTAACAATGATGTTGTGCGCATCGGTGCCCTGCCCACCGCAGCGCTCGGCGTGCTCCCTGCCGTTATCGGACAATTTCATCAGCAGCAAAAAGACGTGACGCTTCAGGTCGCCACCATGAACAATACGATGCTGCTGGCGGCGCTGAAGTCCGGTGATATCGATCTGGGCATTGGTCGCATGTCCGACCCGGAACTGATGACCGGGTTGAACTATGAGCTGTTGTTCCTGGAATCATTGAAGCTGGTCGTCCGTCCCGACCACCCGCTGCTGCATGAAAATATCACTCTGAGCCGCGTGCTGGAGTGGCCGGTAGTGGTTTCACCGAAGGGTACCGTTCCCCGCCAGAATGCGGAAACGCTGCTCCAAAGCCAGGGCTGCAAAATGCCCGCAGGCTGCATTGAGACGCTTTCCGCGTCGCTCTCCCGCCAGTTGACGGTCGATTTCAACTATATCTGGTTCGTCCCTTCCGGCGCGGTGAAGGACGATTTGCGCCGCGGCGTGCTGACCGCCCTGCCGATTGCGACGCAGGGTCAGGGTGAACCCATTGGTATCCTGACGCGAGTGGATACCCCGCTTTCTTCCGGCGCGCAGACGCTATTGAGCGCAGTTCGCAAGTCAATGCCTTCCTGAAAAATCACCCGGGCCCGTCGCCTGGCGGGCTAAGTTCCTTCGTTTTTCCGCACCCTTTTACTATTGCTCTACGCAATTAATGCGAAATTATTTATTAACAATTGCGCAATGCAATTTAACAGATCTATCATACCTATAATTTAACCAAATGGTTCATTCGTTATTGCATTGGCAAACCAAATACTTCATTTAGAAGCACGCTAGCATTTCATTCAAAACAAAAGCACAGCACAAAACACACCACATGGTTCAACTGTGCACATTTTGCTGTTTTAAGGAGAACGGTATGGCAACTGGCAACGTGCCACGAGGATTCCCACGAATTCTGCAGTGGCTTCTTATCGCGCTGATGTTGATCGTCGGCCTGGCTATCGGCGCGCTGGGGGCTAAGCTCGCCAGCGTTGGTGGCACCTGGTTCTTTACGCTGATGGGTATCGTGATGGTGGTCAGCGCCATTCTGATCGCGCGTCAACGTCGTGCCGGGATTGTGCTGTACGCGCTGGCGTTTATTGTGGCGATCGTCTGGTCTATCAGCGATGCGGGCTGGGATTTCTGGCCGCTCTTCTCGCGCCTGTTTACCTTTGGCGTACTGGCCTTTCTTTGTGCGCTGGTATGGCCGTTTATGTCCCACGCGCAGCCTGCGAAAAAAGGCCCGGCATTTATCCTCGCCGGGATTATCGCCGTTATCCTGCTGGTGAGCGTTGGCGGCATGTTCAAGCCGCAAACGCTGGTCTCCGCGACGGAACCGGTACCGGTTAAACCGGTCGCACCAGGCGAAGCGCAGAAAAACTGGGAGCATTGGGGTAACACCACCCACGGCGACCGTTTTGCCGCGTTAGATCAGATCAACAAGCAGAATATCGATAAGCTGCAGGTCGCATGGGTTGCTCATACCGGTGATATTCCACAGAGCAACGGCTCCGGTGCCGAAGATCAGAACACACCACTGCAGATTGGCGACACGCTGTTCGTCTGTACGCCGTACAGCAAAGTGCTGGCGCTGGATGTCGATTCAGGCAAAGAGAAATGGCGTTACGATTCCAAAGCCACCGCGCCAAACTGGCAGCGCTGCCGTGGTCTCGGTTATTTTGAAGACACCCAGGCCCTGACCACGCCAGCCACGGCAACGCAACCCGCCGCCTGCCCGCGTCGTCTGTTCCTGCCTACCACGGATGCCCGCCTGATTGCCATCAATGCCGATAACGGCAAAGTGTGCGACGACTTTGGCGACCACGGTGTGGTTGATCTGAGCGTCGGTATGGGCGATATCAAACCGGGTTACTACCAGCAGACCTCTACGCCATTAGTGGCGGGTAACGTGGTGGTGGTCGGCGGTCGCGTTGCCGATAACTTCTCTACCGGTGAACCGCCGGGCGTAGTTCGCGCATATGATGTCCATACCGGCAAACTTGCCTGGGCATGGGATCCGGGCAACCCGAATCTGACCGGTTTGCCACCAGAAGGCATGACCTACACGCGCGGTACGCCGAACGTCTGGTCCGCCATGTCTTACGACGCCAAGCTGAACCTGATTTATCTGCCAACCGGTAACGCCACCCCAGACTTCTGGGCCGGTGAACGTACCGCGCTCGACGATAAATACAGTTCCTCTATCGTGGCGGTTGACGCTACCACCGGTAAAGTACGCTGGCACTATCAGACAACCCACCACGACCTGTGGGACTTCGACCTGCCTTCTCAGCCGCTGCTGTATGACCTGCCAGATGGTAAAGGCGGCACCACGCCGGTGCTGGTACAAACCAGTAAACAGGGCATGATCTTTATGCTCAACCGTGAAACCGGCGAGCCGGTAGCCAAAGTCGAAGAACGTCCGGTTCCGGCGGGCAACGTTCCTGGCGAGCGCTACTCTCCGACTCAGCCTTACTCCGTCGGCATGCCGATGATCGGCAACGAGCAGTTGAAAGAATCCGATATGTGGGGCGCTACGCCGGTTGACCTGCTGCTGTGCCGCATCCAGTTTAAAGAGATGCGTCATCAGGGTATCTTCACCCCGCCGGGCGAAGACCGTTCCCTGCAGTATCCTGGCTCACTGGGTGGGATGAACTGGGGCAGCGTATCCGTTGACCCGAACAACAGCCTGATGTTCGTCAACGATATGCGTCTGGGCCTGGCAAACTACATGGTGCCGCGCGCCAATGTGGCGAAAAATGCCAGCGGCATCGAGATGGGTATTGTACCGATGGACGGTACGCCGTATGGCGCAATGCGCGAGCGTTTCCTGTCTCCGCTGGGTATTCCGTGCCAGAAGCCACCGTTTGGCACGATGTCCGCCGTGGACCTGAAGTCCGGGAAGATTGTCTGGCAGGTGCCGGTAGGTACCGTTGAAGACACCGGTCCGCTGGGGATCCGCATGCACATGCCAATCCCTATCGGTATGCCAACCCTGGGCGCTTCTCTGTCTACCCAGTCTGGTCTGCTGTTCTTCGCTGGCACTCAGGATTTCTACCTGCGCGCGTTTGATACCGCAACCGGGAAAGAGATCTGGAAAGACCGTCTGCCGGTCGGCAGCCAGTCAGGCCCAATGACTTACGTTTCGCCGAAGACCGGCAAACAGTACATCGTGATTAACGCAGGTGGCGCACGTCAGTCGCCGGATCGCGGTGATTACATCATTGCCTACGCGCTGCCGGATAGCCACTGATAGTCGAACTATCGTGCGCGTATTGTGCCTGATATTGCTACGCTTATCAGGCCTTCACTGCCTCGCCACCTTTATGGTGGCGAGGCTTTTTTATTGATAGACCCTCGCTTAAAACGTTTCCCAGTTATCCGCGCCGGCGGTTGCCGCAGTCGGACGAGCCGGGTTAAACGCGGCTTTTGCTGTGGCTTTGACCGTTTCAACACGTTCACTTGCCTGTAAGCGGAAAGTGCCGACCGCTTCGGTTAAGCGCGCTGCCTGCTCTTCCAGTGACGCTGCCGCCGCAGAGGCTTCTTCCACCAGCGAGGCGTTCTGCTGGGTGACGTTATCCATTTCGGTCACCGCCTGGCTCACCTGCTGAATCCCGCGATTCTGCTCATCAGAAGCCGCTGCAATCTCCAGCATAATGTCGGTCACGCGTTTCACCGCATCAACAATATCGGTCATCGTGGTCCCCGCGCGCACCACTTCATCAGACCCACGTTCAATTAACGTTACCGATTCGCTGATAAGCCCTTCAATCTCTTTTGCGGCCTGGGCGCTGCGGCTTGCCAGCGTGCGAACTTCACTGGCGACCACCGCAAACCCGCGCCCCTGCTCGCCCGCACGCGCCGCTTCTACTGCGGCGTTCAGCGCCAGAATATTAGTCTGGAATGCAATGCTGTTAATCACCGAGGTGATTTCCGAGATTTTCTTCGAGCTGGTCGAGATACTGCCCATCGTTGATACCACGCCCGATACCAGTTGCCCGCCGCGGGAGGCCTTGCCGGAAGCATCTTCCGCCAGCTTGCTGGCATGGTGTGCATTCTCGGCGTTCTGTTTCACCGTCGCCGCGAGCTGTTCCATGCTGGCCGCCGTCTGTTCAATGGCCGCCGCCTGCTGTTCGGTACGCGAAGAGAGATCGGTATTACCAACGGAAATTTCGCTGGTTCCGCGATAGATCTCTTCCGCGCCCTGACGCACGGTACCCACAGTCTGCACCAGCGCATGCTGCATTTTTTGCAGGTTGCCGTTGAGCTGACCAATTTCACTGCGTCCTACGGGTTCATCTGCCATGGTTAGATTGCCGCTCGCAATCTGGGCAATACGCGCGCCCGCTCGCTGCAGCGGCAGGATCACCACGCTACGCAGGGTGGTAAAGGTAATAATGGTCATCACTACGGCGAGAATAAAAGCACCGACCATAAACAACACGCCCAGTCGGGTACGGTCATGCGCTAATGCCGCAAGCTGGTTAGCTCGTGCGGTACGAATATCAATCACCTTCAAGCGCACGTCGTTATAGGCATCGTCGAGCGCGCGTGCCTGTTCGCTTTCATAGTTGATGATGGCTTCAAACATGCCGTTTTTTGCATATTTCAGCATCGGCGTCATGCCGTCTAAATAGGCGCTATAGCGCTGATTCATTTCGGCATCCAGCGCTTCATCGGCCGCCGTTTTCACGCTGCGATTGGTGTAGAGTTTGAACCCGTCCTGAGAGCGTTTAATTCTGTTTTCTGCCGCTGCCAGGTTCTTCTTCATGCTCTCCATCTCGGCGATACGGCTGTCCGCCCCGGCATGAATCATCATAATACGGGCTTCACGCAGGTAGTTGGCGCTGTCAGAAAGCCCAACGCGGACCTGCAGTTCCTGCGTCACATCGCGCTGGTCGTTATCGGCTTTCCACATGAAATAGCCTGCCAGCCCTGAACTCAAGGCAAACAGCACCAGAATACCGCCCAGCACAAAACCGAAGAACGGCACCAGGCGGATATGATGCAGAAAGCTGACCTTTTGCGAGCGATTCGGCTGCGCGGATTTTTTTTCCATGAGTAACTCTCTTGTACTTGAGGTAAGTAATAGAGTCATCGGCTATAGACGCTGAATTCTTATCAGGAAAGGTGCAAAACGTAAGGCGGGTCACACTTCAGAAAACCAGCGGGAAGATCCCGCTGGTTGAGGGTAATTATTTATCGCCGAAATGAATCACGGTACGGATAGATTTCCCTTCGTGCATCAAGTCGAACGCTTCGTTGATCTGGTCCAACGGCAGGCGGTGGGTGATAAACGGATCGAGCTGGATTTTGCCCGACATCGCCTCTTCCACCATCCCAGGCAGTTGGGTACGGCCCTTCACGCCGCCGAACGCAGAACCGCGCCATACGCGGCCTGTCACCAGCTGGAACGGACGGGTTTTAATTTCCTGACCTGCACCGGCCACGCCGATGATAATGCTTTCGCCCCAGCCTTTGTGGCAGCATTCCAGCGCCGAACGCATGACGTTAACGTTGCCAATACATTCAAAGCTGAAGTCGACGCCACCGTCGGTCAGTTCAACGATCACATCCTGAATCGGTTTATCGTAGTCTTTCGGGTTGATAAAGTCGGTGGCACCCATTTCACGCGCTAAGGTGAATTTTTCCGGGTTGGTATCCACCGCCAGAATGCGTCCGGCCTTCGCCTGCACCGCCCCCTGAATAACCGCTAAACCAATGCCGCCGAGCCCGAAGACGGCCACGGTGTCGCCTTCTTTCACTTTCGCCGTGTTATGGACCGCGCCGATCCCGGTAGTAACACCGCAGCCCAGCAGGCAGACTTTATCCAGCGGTGCCTGTGGGTTCACCTTCGCCAGTGAAATTTCTGCACAGACGGTGTACTCACTGAAGGTACTGGTGCCCATGTAGTGATAAATCGGTTCACCGTTATAGGAAAAACGGGTGGTGCCGTCCGGCATCAGGCCTTTACCCTGAGTGGCACGTACGGCCTGACAGAGGTTGGTTTTGCCCGATTTACAAAACTTACACTCGCCGCATTCGGCGGTATAAAGCGGGATCACATGGTCGCCGGGCTTAAGGCTGGTAACGCCTTCACCGACTTCAACCACCACACCGCCGCCTTCATGGCCAAGCACCGCCGGGAATACGCCTTCTGGATCATCACCAGACAGCGTGAAAGCATCGGTATGGCAAACGCCGGTATGGGTGATTTTGACCAGCACTTCGCCCTTTTTCGGCGGCGCCACGTCAATTTCAACAATTTTCAGCGGCTGACCAGGGCCAAACGCAACTGCAGCACGTGATTTCATAACTGTCTTTTCCATTAGGGGATTATTTTAAATAGGATCGAAGCAGGAGACCTACCTCAGCCATGCGCACCGCGCGCTGATCAGGCGTGGTTTCGCCGCTCACCAGTTCATCTTTAAGGTGCATCTCAACCATTTCACCCATCAGGCCGTTAGAGGCCCCACGGATAGAGGCAATCTGCTGCAGAATGGTCAGGCAGGAGTCACCCGATTCCAGCGCACGCTCCAGGGCTTCAACCTGCCCTTTGATACGACGTACCCGGCTTAAAGCCCGTTTTTTGTCTTCGAGTGAATGCGGCATAGGCCCTCCGATAGTATAGGGGGGTATACTATCAAGTTCATTGCTTTGATGTAAAATAAATGTTTTAAATTTTTACTTGCTCAAGCGCATAGACAGCCCCAAACGGGTTTACTCCCCCAGAGCTCTTAGTTTAGACGTTTATGAGGTGACCGTAGGACAGGCCTATGCCGTTATAGCAATTTGGATGGGAGTAAAAACAGACTGGCCCGATAAGAATATCGGGCCGGGAGAACTATCAGGACTGGAGGGTCGCCAGGCGAGCCGCAAAGCCAACAAACACCAGGCCAATCAGGCTGTTGCCAATTTTTGCCAGCTTTTTACGCGTTTTCACATAGCGCGTCACCAGCGAGCCGGAGACGATAAGGAAGCTCAGGTAGGTAAAGCTCACCAGTTCCAGCGTCAGCGCCAGAATAAAGAACGCCAGTCCGGGGGTTTTCGCGTGGACATCAATAAACTGCACGAAGAACGAGACGTAGAACAAAATCGCTTTCGGGTTGGTCAGGCTCAACGTTAACGCACGCTTAAAGATGGCGTGGCCCGGCTCCGCGGCTTCGTCATGTTCGGCATTTTTACGCTTAAGCGTGCTGTAAAGCATCTTGCCGCCGAGATAGAGCAGATAAATCGCCCCAAGATAGCGCACAATATTAAACAGCACCGGCGTGGTTTTAATCAGCGTGGCGACGCCCGCAAACGAGAGAGACATTAGAACGGCATCGCCAATAAAGACCGCAAGCGCCGCCATATATCCTTTGCGGATACCGTGCGACACGCCGGTCTTCAGTACGAAGAAGGTATTTGGCCCCGGCACCAGAATAATAAAGATGGCCCCGAGCAAATAGGTCCAGTAATTAAGTACACCAAAATCTGCGAACACCCTGTTCTCTCCATTCATACGTCAAATATATGACTTATGGTAGCGCAGAGAACAGGGAGTTGAAAGCAGGTTAACGCTTGCGTGGCATCATGCGCAGCAGCGTGTTGTCCTTCCAGATATAGTGGTGCGCCAGCGCCGCAAGCGCGTGCAGGCCAATCAGCCAGTAGCCGAGGTTCGCGAGGAACACATGATAGTGTTTCAGCGTATCCACAAGGTCAAAATTCCCCTCAGCGGCATGCGGCATGGTGAGGCCAAACGCCAGCCACGGATTACCGCGGTTGTACATCATCACCAGACCAATCAGCGGCAGCGCAATAAACAGCAGGTAGATTGCCAGGTGTCCCAGATGCGCCATCCCGGTCATCATCGGCTTTGGCTTCGGCACAATAGGCGGCGCCGGGCGCTTCAGACGAATGAGAAGACGCGCCACCATCAGCACCAGCACGCTGATCCCGCAGGAGACATGGATCATGTTGATGACCGGGCGGTCGCTACGGGGGAAAAATCCGCGCAGTTCCATCGCCGCATAGGCTACCACCACCAGCAAAAATACCAGCCAGTGGATAGCAATTTGTAAGCGGGAATATTTATCGTTCATCGCCAAAATACTCTGAGAAGTAACATAAAAAAGCAAAATAGCCGCGATTCATTAAAATTTCATTAACTTTTTCAAATCGATACAAATTAAATTTCCGCGACAACGTTGCCCTTCCCGGCTCGCTGAACTAAGCCTGGACAGATGAAATACATAATCCACACTTATTAATTGAGTCAATCTGACGTACGCGTATTGGGCTGATACCCATCACTGACAGGAGAGCACCATGAGTAAAATTGGCATTAACGGGTTTGGGCGTATTGGTCGTCTGGTTCTGCGCCGTTTACTGGAAGTTTCCAGCAGTCATGAAGTGGTCGCAATTAACGATCTGACCTCCCCCAAAGTTCTGGCCTACTTATTGAAGCATGACTCCAACTACGGTCCGTTCCCGTGGAGCGTTGATTACAACGATAACGCGCTGATTGTGAATGGTAAAACCATTACCGTTTACGCTGAAAAAGAGGCGAAAAATATTCCGTGGACCGCCCAAGGTGCAGAGCTGATTGTCGAATGTACCGGCTTTTATACCTCGACGGAAAAATCGCAGGCGCATATTGATGCCGGGGCAAAAAAAGTGCTGGTCTCCGCGCCTGCTGGCGATATGAAAACGCTGGTCTTTAACGTCAACGACGATACGCTGAACGCCAGCGATAAGATTATCTCCGTTGCGTCCTGCACCACCAACTGTCTGGC
Organism: uncultured Kluyvera sp.; assembly: GCF_902485085.1. Classification (NCBI taxonomy): domain Bacteria; kingdom Pseudomonadati; phylum Pseudomonadota; class Gammaproteobacteria; order Enterobacterales; family Enterobacteriaceae; genus Kluyvera; species uncultured Kluyvera sp. The sequence continues at coordinate 49,358 of NZ_CABTJS010000140.1, read as the reverse complement.
GCCAATGGCTAAAGCCCTCCACGACGCGTTCGGCATTGAAGTAGGCACCATGACCACCATCCATGCCTATACCGGCACGCAGTCGTTGGTTGATGGTCCACGAGGCAAAGACCTGCGCGCGTCTCGCGCCGCGGCGGAGAATATCATTCCGCACACCACCGGGGCGGCAAAAGCGATTGGTCTGGTGATCCCGGCGCTAAGCGGCAAACTGAAGGGCCACGCTCAGCGCGTGCCAACGAAAACAGGGTCAGTGACCGAGCTGGTCTCGATTCTCAGTAAAAAAGTCACCGTAGATGAAGTGAACCAGGTGATGAAGAACGCCGCGAACAACAATGAGTCATTTGGCTATACCGAAGAGGAGATTGTCTCTTCCGATATTATCGGCACACATTTCGGCTCCGTCTTCGATGCGACCCAAACTGAAGTGACCGAAGCGGGCGGCCTGCAGCTTGTCAAAACGGTCTCCTGGTACGATAACGAATATGGCTTTGTGACCCAGTTGATTCGCGTACTGGAAAAATTCGCCAAAATGTAAACACGCCGGCGGGCGGCATCACGCCCCCGCCGTTTCCACGCAAAAAATGGTCGTCTGATTTTCGGTTGCTGCCCTTTTGCGCTCTGCGACACACTCCGATTGCACACACAACCGGAGAATCACATGAACTTCACTCAACTGCACCATCAAAGCGCCCCACTGCTCATCGCGAATGTCTGGGATGTCCCGAGCGCCCTGGCCGCACAGCGTGCCGGTTATCAGGCGCTGGGAACCTCCAGCGCCGCCATTGCCGACATGTTGGGATACCCTGACGGCGAAGGGATGTCGTTTGCGGAGCTGCGCTATATTGTGGGCCGCATCCGTGCCGCGACGACGCTGCCACTGAGCGTTAATATTGAATCTGGCTATGCCGAATCCGTGGGCGATATCGTGGATAATGTGCTGCAACTCTCTGCGCTTGGCGTAGCGGGAATCAATCTGGAAGACAGCCACGTACGCGACGGCCGCCGCGAACTCCTTGATGCTGAACATTTTGCAAAGCGCCTGCAAGCCATTCGGGAGGGATTGGCGACCCACCGCGTTTCGCTCTTTCTCAACGCGCGTACCGACCCCTTTTTACTCGGTATGCCAGAGGCGTTAAGCGTGACACTGTCACGAGCATCGTTGTATGCCAGCCATGGCGCTGATGGTCTGTTTGTCCCCTGCGTTCACCATCCCGAGGATATTGCGGCGTTAGTCAGGCAAACCGCGCTGCCGCTGAACGTGATGGCGGTTCCCGGTCTTGCTGATTTCGCGACGCTTTCGGAACTTGGCGTGCGTCGAATTTCCATGGGCAATGCCGTGCATAGTGCATTACAAACTCAACTAAACCGTCTACTGTTATCGCTTCGCCATCAGCGGTCCTTTGCAGGAGTCTTTGACGATGAAAGTCACCGATAGCGTCCAATGCGATACCTGGTACCAGGCGCTGCTGGCGCGTGCCCCGGAGTACACCGGCGTCTTTTACGTCGGGGTGAAAACCACCGGTGTGTTCTGTATTGCGGTTTGCCGGGCGCGCAAGCCCAAACGTGAAAACGTCGAGTTTTACCGTGATTTTAAATCGGCGCTGGACGCAGGCTATCGTCCCTGCAAAGTCTGTCGGCCAACGGAAAACGCCTGTAGCGCGCCTGATTATATTGAACAGGCGTTGGCGTTGGTTCGTCAGACGCCTAAAGTACGCATCAGCGATGCCAGACTGCGTGACAGCAACATCAGCCCGGAGCGCGTGCGTCGCTGGTTCTTACAGCATCATGGCATTACCTTTCAGGCTTTCCAGCGTATGCAGCGAGTTAACGTCGCATTGCAGGAGCTAAAGGGTGGCCGTAGCGCCACGGATGTCGCCTTTGATAGCGGCTACGAGTCGCTTAGCGGCTTCGGCTACACCTACAAAAAACTCACCGGCCATTCGCCCACGATGGCGCAGCAAACGCTGCTCATTCACCGTTTTACCACGCCGATTGGGCCGATGTTCGTTTGTGCCAGCGAGCGCGGGGTGTGTCTGTTGGAATTTGTTGACCGCCGGATGCTCGAGACCGAATTTAGCGACCTCCAGCGCCTGCTGAACGCCCGCATTATTGCCGGTCAAAACGAGCATATCCGCCAGGCAGAAAACGAGATTGCCGAGTATTTCGCCGGCAAACGTCTGAGGTTTACGCTGGCGCTGGATACGCCAGGCAGTGAGTTCCAGCGCCGTGTCTGGCAGGCGCTAGCCGAGATTCCCTGCGGGGAAAGCACCCATTATCAGGCGCTGGCGGAAACGCTCAATAAACCGACTGCCGCTCGCGCCGTGGCGGCCGCTAATGGTGCCAACCGCATTGCTCTCGTCATTCCCTGCCATCGGGTGATCGGCAAAGACGGCAGCATGACCGGCTATGGCGGCGGTGTGGCCCGTAAGCGCTGGTTGCTGGAGCATGAGAAAAAGATCGTGGCTCGGTGAGTTCCCGGCGTCGCGTTGCTTGCCGGGCTACGGGTCTTGTAGGCAGGATAAGCAACGCCGCCATCCGGCAATCAGCGCCTGAATCGCCTGATGGCGCTGCGCTTATCAAGCCTACAAACCCGTACGCTGGGATTTGCGCTTAACCCTGAGTTTGCAAATAGACCATCTGGGTTTGCAGATACTCATTCAGCCCATGCTTACCGTCAACGCCGCCGATGCCGGACTTACGCCAGCCAGCATGGAAGCCCTGCATCGCTTCAAAGTTTTCGCGGTTAATATAGGTTTCACCAAACTTCAGACCGCGTACGGCTTTCATCGCCTGGTTGAGATCCCGGGTATAGACAGAAGATGTCAGTCCATAATCGCTGTCGTTGGCCATCTTCAAAGCGTCATCCAGCGTATCGAACATCACCACCGGCAGCACCGGACCAAAGGTCTCTTCGTGCATGATGCTCATCTCCTGACGAACGTCCAGCAGCAGCGTCGGCGGATAGAAATAGCCCGCGCCATCGACGGCTTTGCCACCAAGTACCACTCGCGCCCCCTGAGAAACGGCTTTCGCGACTTTTTGCTCAACGCGCTCCAACGCGGCAGCATTAATCAGCGGCCCCATCGCAATATCGTTGCGTTTTGCCGGGTCGCCGAATGCCACCCCTTTCATCGCTTCGCCCAATTTATTGACAAAGCGGTCGTAGATACCTTTCTGCACGTATACGCGCTCAGCGCAGTTACACACCTGTCCGGTGTTGATGACGCGGGAGTCGACAATCGCTTTAACCGCCAGCTCAAGGTCGGCGTCGTCCAGCACAATCGCCGGTGCTTTACCGCCAAGTTCAAGGCAGACTTTGGTGATATTTTTCGCCGCGGCGGCCATAATTTTCTCGCCCGCCCCGACGCTGCCGGTCATGCTGACCATGGCCACTTTCGGGTTGCCTGCCAGCTCCTGACCGACGGTTTCACCACGCCCCAGCACCAGGTTGAAGACCCCTTTAGGCAAGCCAATCTCGTGAACGATTTCAGCAAAAGCGATAGCGTTATTCGGCGTAAACTCACTCGGCTTAATCACAATGGTGTTACCGGTGATAAGCGCAGGCGCGAGCTTGCGCGCTATCAGGAAGAACGGGAAGTTCCACGGTAGAATACCGGTGGTAACGCCCAGCGCACGTTTAAAAACAAAGATGTTCTCACCTGGACGGTCGCTTTGCAGTATTTCCCCTTCATAACGGCGCGCCCATTCCGCCATGTATTCGATGTAGTCCGCGGTAAACCCCACCTCGACTTCCGCCAGCTGTTGAATTTTGCCACCCTCAGCCACAATCATCTGGCTGATTTCTGCCGCGCGTGCGCGAATACCGGCAGCAATTTTACGCAACCATCCGGCGCGTTCGATAGCAGGCAGCGCTTCCCATGCTGGCTGCGCGCGCTCGGCGGCATCAATCGCCCGCTTCGCATGCTCGGCATCACCATCAGGAATTCGGGAAAGGCACTCTTCGGTCGACGGGTTAATCACATCAATCCAGCTATCGCCCTGCCAGCTGACGAACTGACCATCAATATACATCGGATGTTGCACGGGTGACGTCATGTCCTGCTCCTGTCTGCGTTAGGTAGTTAACAAGTAAAGATATTGTTAAATACATATACACTTTGGCAACTTTTCCAACTGGTCATGTCCGTTTCTGTGAAGCAACACGAAAAGATAGTTCGCTAATTTTTTCTCATCCTCGGTGCTGATTGAACTACGGTTTATCGCACAAGCACTATCATTGAATATATTGTCTTCTTATTTCGGTTTTACCGAGTTCAATCATGCATAAAATCCCAGGCGTTCTGGCATTTACGTCGGCCCTGTTGCCGGCCACTTTCAGCTTTGCTGATGAGATTAATCTCTACTCCGTTAATACCGGTTCGTTTGTCTACCACCTGACGGGTAACCACGGGCAATATACTGAAGAATTCGACAACAACTACTTTTCAGTCGAACGTAAATTTTCTGAGGATTCGAAATATAGCCTGCTGGTCGGGACGATGAAAAACAGCTTTGATGACCGCTGTTTTTCGATAGGCGTAGGCCGTGACTGGTTGAAAGGCAGTGGCCCCACCGAGGGTTGGACGTTTAAAGGCGTTTATGCCTATACGGGCGAATTCTTTTTTGATGCCTTCAGCCACTGTGGGGATTCCGGCACCTATCATACGGCGAAAAAAATCACTGGTGTGGGCTTCTCGCCGTATATCTACCACGGGCTGCAATATAACTTCACCGACTATTTCGGCATCGAAAGCGGCATTATTTTACCGTCGATTTTTGTTATTACCGTGCAATGGAGTTTTCGTTAATCCAACCGCTTCGGCGGTCGGTCGCTATTATCCCAGCGTACGACTGGCTAATACCTGTTGAAGTAGCGGGTCAGCGCTGAGCTGTGCCCAGGCGGCCTCTACTTCAGCGGGAATATCGACGTGAGCAATGAAATCCTTACCGCGTGGTCCATAACCCTGCGCATCATCGCGAAGGCGTGGAATTTCACCGAGCAGCAGCGATAAATAGCGCGCTACCGGCCATAGCCCCGCCTCAGGCTGGCGATAGCCAACGCCTTCCTCAGTATTGATCAGTTCCGGTACGTAGCCCGGGTAGCTTAACCATCGCGGCGCGTTTTCCACCTCTTGCCAGACGCGGGCAAAGGTTGCCATAGTGCGGCGCTGCATGGTTGGGTCCTGCACCACCGTCACCCTGGCCGCGTGGATGCCACACGCTTCCATTACCCGACGGGTAAACCAGGCGTTCTCACCGCAGTTCGTCGACTGGTCTTCCACCACAATGCGGTCTCGCGGGATCTGCCAGAAGCGGTGCGCAATTTCCGCCAGCAGCGTCGCCTCCGCCTCCCCGTTCGTTTCGATGCTTTGATAGCGCGGGTGCTGTGCCATCGCCTCATAGAGAAAGTTGGTCGAATGACCAATACCACCGCTGATTAACAGTGAACCGCCGTTTTGACTGACCAACCGACAAGCGGCATCGATAGTAGGCATCACCGCATTTCCGGCCATCACCACCCACTGCGTTTCCTCAGCCTCTGGCGAGCTGTCAAAATCATTTTGCGCCAGCCAGCGGCCCAGTAAGTTGGCCGCCATCAGCGTTTCCTGCGGTAAATATGACACGTTCATGGTCCTCTCAACTCTCCTCATTCGTGCAAATTGGCGGGCACGGCCTCACGTTAATCACACCATTTTGTAACAATCATGAAATAACCAGAAACATCTAAAAACAGCGCGGTTGCACCTGAATAAAACGCTATTTCTATAACACAATCCAGAATTTACTACCGTTATAATTAGGATAAATAGTCAGTTAAAACAAAAATGATGCTCGTTTTTATTCACAAATTTCAATGATGCGCTTGCCAAAGATAACGCCCATATCTAAGTTGCTTAACAAACACACAACCTTTTTCACAATCCAGGTTGCACCATTCCATAAAAAAGGTGATACCTGATTTTAACCCAATGTGGCGGGAGTTATTCTTCATGACAATACAAGAAAGTAGCACCACGATCCTGAAAAAGAATAAGAGGGTCCTGATTGCTAGCCTAACCGGCAGTTCCATTGAATGGTTTGACTATTTTTTATACGGAACGGCCGCCGCACTGGTGTTTAATAAGATCTTTTTCCCGATGGTTGACCCGGTCATCGGCCTGATTCTCTCCTACCTTTCCTTCTCGCTCACGTTCTTTATTCGTCCGATTGGCGGCGTTATTTTCGCTCACATTGGCGACCGCATCGGTCGTAAAAAGACGCTGGTGTTAACCCTGTCGCTGATGGGAAGTGCAACAGTGATGATTGGTCTGCTGCCGACCTACGACATGATTGGTATCTGGGCACCGATTCTACTCATTCTGATGCGTATTATTCAGGGGATTGGCATCGGCGGTGAATGGGGTGGCGCGCTGCTGCTGGCCTATGAATACGCGCCGGAAAAGCGTAAAGGCTTCTTCGGCAGTATCCCACAGGCGGGCGTGACGATTGGGATGCTGATGGCCACTTTTATCGTCTCGCTGATGACGCTGTTCAGCGAAGAGCAGTTCCTCTCCTGGGGCTGGCGCATTCCGTTCCTGATGAGCGCGGCGCTGGTGCTGATTGGCCTGTGGATCCGTAAAGATATCGATGAAACGCCGGAATTTAAGAAGGTGAAATCCTCCGGTAAAGTGGCTAAAGCGCCGCTGCGCGAAACCCTGACCCATCACTGGCGTGAAGTGATTATCGCCGCTGGCCTGAAGGTGGTGGAAACCGCACCGTTCTATATCTTCTCCACCTTCGTGGTGAGTTACGCCACCACAACCCTGACCTATCAGAAGTCGCAGGTGCTGGAAGCCGTCACGCTTGGTGCGCTGGTGTCAACGGTGATGATCCCGCTGATGGGCCTGCTCTCGGATAAAATTGGTCGTCAGCGAATGTACGCCATTAGCGTCGTGCTGCTGGGTCTGTTCATCGTGCCGTGGTTCCTGCTGCTCAACACCGGCACCACCTGGGGGATCACCCTCGCAACGGTTATCACTTTCGGGATTTTATGGTCACCGATTACCGCCGTGCTGGGAACGCTGTGCTCGGAAATCTTTAGCGCCAACGTACGCTACACCGGCATCACGCTGGGCTATCAGATTGGCGCTGCACTGGCAGGCGGTACCGCGCCGCTGATTGCAACCGGTCTGCTGGCAAAATACAACGGCGATTGGGTACCGGTGGCCTGGTATCTGGCAACGACGGTGGCGATTTCTCTGACGGCGATTTTCTTTGCCAGCCGTCGTAAAAATGCAGCCGCGTCGGTGAACGCGCAGACCAGTCAGATTTAATCTGTAGGCCCGATAAGCGAAGCGCCATCGGGCAGCATTGAGCCTAGTGCCGGATGGCGGCTCCGCCTTATCCGGCCTACACCCCCATCCCATAGCAAACAAATAGTCACCTTCCGATAACATTTATTTTTCATATTCACTTGAATTATGGTTTTCGGCGAACGTAGAATCATTAGAGCTCTAATGATCATGAATACATCGCCTATGGATAACCGTCAGCTTAGTTTTTCTCATCTCCTCTATCTCACCGCCCATCACTGGCGGCTGGCGGTAAACCGTCGGCTGAAAGATCTCGGTATGAGCCAGGCCACATGGGTCGCCGTGGCCAGCATTGCGCGCAACGAACAGCCACTGTCGCAGTCTGAACTTGCTCAGGAGTTGGGAGTAGAAAGCGCCACCGTGGTGCCGCTTATTAACCGTCTGGTAGAGGCTGGGCTGGTCGAGCGAGTCCTCACCGAGCGTGATAAACGTAAGCGGCTGCTGGTCGCGACGCCAAAAGGCCTTGAGCTTTATCACCAGGTAAAAGCCGTGGCGGATGAACTGCGTGAAGTGATTCTGACGGTGATTACTCCAGAAGAACAAGAGATTACCCAGCGGGTGCTCACCCGGTTGCTGCACGAAGTGGAGAAAAAATAATGGCTCCACCGCGTCGCGACCCCTACGCCCCGCACGACTGGGCGCCCCACGAAAAACCGGCGATCCTCGGCTCTCCATCAACGCCGATTCACAGCGCACCAAAACGTGTCGCCTACGGCATCGTCGGCCTGCTGGTTTGTCTCACCGGTGCGTTGGGCAATGCGGTCGTCACCGCGAATCTGCAAAACCTTCAGGGTTCATTTGCCGCCTGGTCGACGGAAATCGCCTGGCTGCCTGCTGTTTACGTCATGAATAACGTTTCCATTAACCTGCTGCTGGTGAAATTTCGCCAGCAGTTTGGTCTGCGGGCGTTTACCGAAGGCTTTCTGGTGCTGTATGTGCTGGTGACCTTCTTTCACCTGTTCGTCAACGACCTCAGCTCGGCGCTGATGGTGCGCGCCGCCCACGGTATGGTGGCGGCGGCCTTAAGTTCGCTCGGGATCTATTATCAGGTGCAGGCCTGGCCTGCTAAGCACCGCCTGAAAGCGCTGACCATTGGGATAACCGGCTCGTCGCTGGCTATTCCCATCGCAAGGCTGTTCTCGACCGAACTGTTACAAATTGACGAATGGCGTGGACTCTACTTCTTTGAATTAGGCCTGGCGCTGGTGTCGCTCGCCTGCGTTATTGCCCTTAAGCTACCGCCGAGCGACCGTAAAAAGGTGTTCGAGAAGAAAGATTTCATCACCTTTATTTTACTGGCCCCCGGTATGGCGCTGATATGCGCAGTGCTGTCCCTGGGGCGTCTCGAATGGTGGTTTGAAGCGCCGTGGATTGGCTGGTCGCTCGCCACGGCGATTGTGCTGATTGTCTCTGCCATCATCTTTGAACATAACCGTACTAACCCGCTATTAAACACTCGGTGGCTCTCCAGCGGCAGTATTCTGCGCCTGGGGCTGATTATGGTGCTTATCCGTATCGTGCTGGCGGAGCAGAATACCGGCGTTATCGGCTGGCTTCAGTACGTGGGGCTGCAAAACGAGCAGATGACGACGCTGGCGTGGTCGATTTTTGCAGGTATTACCTGCGGGATTATCGCCAGTTGCCTGACGCTCAACCCGCGGCGACTTTACTGGCCCACCGCCACGGCACTGACGCTCATCATGATAGCCTCGCTGCTGGACAGCCAGTCCACCAGCCTGACGCGCCCTGACCAACTGATGTTCAGCCAGTTCCTGCTCGGCTTCGGCAGTGCCTTTTTCCTCGCGCCCGCCATGTTGGCAGGCATCGGCGGCGTTATTGCCGACCAGCGTAATCTGGTGAGCTTCTCGGTGCTGTTTGGCATGAGCCAGAACATTGGCGGCCTGCTCGGTTCGGCTATCCTCGGCACCTTTCAGACCTGGCGAGAGAAGTTTCACTCAAGCCAGCTTGCCGACCAGATAACCACCCTCAATCCGGTCATTAACGAGCGGCTACAGCTTTACGCCCAGCAGTATCAAAGTCAGCTAGGCGACAGCGCGCTATTGAACGTTCAGGCCAGCGCCGTACTGCAAAACCTCTCCACGCTGGAGGCCAATATTCTCGCCTACAATGATACTTATCTGCTGACGGCAGCCATTTCTGCCGCCACGCTGCTATGGGTGTTCTGGCGATTATTAAGACTGCGTATTACCGCCCACATCGCGCTGAAACGTGCGACGGGCAGCAAATAACAACAAGAGAGATCTGGAATCGTTATGAGTCAGCAGGATGCGGCCAAGCAACAGGCCAATACCCGAAACAATATCCGCGTGGTATCCATTTTTACCGCCGCAGCCATCGGTCTCGTCGGCGTACTGGTTGTCCTGTACGCCTGGCAGCTACCGCCGTTTACCCGCCACAGTCAGTTTACCGATAACGCCTACGTGCGCGGCCTGACCACTTTTATCAGCCCGCAGGTCAACGGCTACGTGACCGGCGTTAACGTGCAGGACTTTAACCAGGTCAAAAAGGGACAGGTGCTGTTCCAGATTGATGACCGCATCTATAAGCAGCGCGTGCATCAGGCGCAGGCGCAGTTGGCGATGAAGGAAGCGGCGCTACGCAATAATCTTCAACAGCGTAAAAGCGCCGAAGCGGTGATTGCGCGTAATGAAGCGGCGCTGCAAAACGCCCGCGCACAAAATCTGAAATCGCAGGCGGATTTAAAACGCGTGCAGGATCTGACGGCCGACGGTTCGCTGTCGATTCGCGAACGTGACTCGGCGCGTGCCAGCGCCGCCCAGGGCACCGCGGATATCGAGCAGGCGAAGGCGACGCTGGAGATGTCGAAGCAGGATCTGCAAACCACCATCGTCAACCGGGATTCGCTGGAAGCCGACGTGGCGAACGCTAAAGCCTCGCTGGAGCTGGCGGAAATCGATCTGCAAAACACGCGCATTATCGCCCCCACCGATGGCCAGCTTGGGCAAATCGCCGTGCGGCTTGGCGCATATGTCACCGCCGGAACGCACTTAACGCCGCTGGTGCCACCGCAGCATTGGGTTATCGCCAACCTGAAAGAGACCCAGCTTGCCACGGTGCGAATTGGTCAACCCGCGACCTTTACCGTTGATGCGCTGAACAGCGAAAAATTCAGCGGCACCGTACAGAGCATTTCACCGGCAACCGGCGTGGAATTCAGCGCGATATCGCCGGATAACGCCACCGGCAACTTCGTTAAAATCGCCCAGCGTATTCCGGTACGCATTGCCGTGGATGAAGGACAGAAAAACCTGCAGCGACTGCGTCCGGGGATGTCGGTACAGGTCACCATAGATACCCGCGCGGAGGCGAAGCCATGATCCGCCCCGTCGCCCTTGCGCTGGCCCTCGCGCTGGTTGGCTGTCAGTCCGCCGACGTGCAGCGTGCCGAGTCTACGCTGACCATTCCTGCTGCCTGGCGCGCCGACATTGGCCCAACGAGCCCGGTTGAGGGCGTATGGTGGCGCAACTTTCACGACAGCGCGCTGAATCAGTACGTTGACCAGGCGCTGCGCTACAACAGCGACGTGCTGATTGCGCGCGAGCGGGTAAACGAATATCAGGCGCGCGCCTACGCCGCCGACAGCAGCCTGTTCCCTACCCTTGATGCCGGGCTGAGCGGTACTCGCGCTCGCTCACAGTCGGCCGCAACGGGCTTGCCCATTCACAGCACGGTCTATAAAGGCGGACTGACCGCGAGTTACGATGTTGATCTCTGGGGGGCAAATCGCAGCGCCGCCGAGGCCGCCAAAGCAAGCCTGGAAGCACAAAAAGCGGCCGCCGCCGCCGCGGATTTAACGGTCGCCACCTCGGTGTCCGTCGGCTATATCACCCTGCTGTCGCTCGACGAACAGCTACAGGTTACGGAGCAGACGCTGAAATCCCGGGAAGCGGCGTTTACGCTGGCGAAAAGACAGTTTGAAACGGGTTACACCTCCCGCCTTGAGCTGATGCAGGCCGATTCTGAACTGCGCGCAACCCGCGCTCAGGTGCCGCTGCTGCGCCATCAAATCACCCAGCAGGAGAACGCGCTGAGCGTGCTGCTTGGCAATAATCCTGGCAACGTTAAACGCAACGCGTTTGATAAACTGACCCCGCTTTCGCTACCGTCGCAACTGCCTTCTACGCTGCTTAATCGCCGTCCCGATATTGCCCAGGCCCAGCGCCAACTGCTCGCCGCCGATGCCACTCTGGCATCCTCAAAGGCACAACTGCTGCCATCGATAAACCTGACGGCAACCGGCAGTTTACAAGACCGTACCCTGCCGGACCTGCTCGATAACCCGCTGCGGCTCTGGAGCATCGGTGGCAGCATTCTGGCACCACTGCTCAACCGTCAGGCGCTGAATGCCCAGGTGGACGTGTCGATGGCGCAGCGCAACCAGGCGCTGTACAGCTATGAAAAAACGGTGCGCAACGCGTTTAAAGAGGTCAACGATAGCCTCGATGCCATCACCCGCTATGGCGAGCAGCTCAGCGAACTCCAGGGACAAGAAGAGGTGGCGCAAGAGACGCTGCGTATTGCGCAGAACCGCTATAACAACGGTTACTCTTCCTATCTTGATGTGCTGGACGCGCAGCGTACCTTGTTCTCAACACAAATCAGCGTGGTGCAGGTGAAAAACAATCTGCTACTGGCGCAAATCGATCTTTACCGGTCGCTCGGAGGCGGCTGGTCTTCGCTGTCAGGCTGACAAATCCTAAGGGGTGTCACAATGCAAAAACAGTGGTCAGATGTTGATAATTATTTGATAGAGAACCTGATTCCCGGCGATACCGTGCTGTCTCTCGTGCTGGAAAACAACCAGCGAAACGGACTACCCGCGCACGATGTGGCGGCCAATCAAGGGCAACTGCTGGCGCTGTTTATGCGCATGGTGGGCGCGAAGTCAGTTCTGGAAATAGGAACGCTCGGCGCGTACAGCACCATCTGGATGGCACGCGAACTGCCCCCGGGCGGGCGGTTAATCACCCTCGAAGCTGACCCGCTGCACGCCCGCGTGGCGCGGGAGAATATCACCCTCGCCGGGCTTGATAAGGTGGTGACGCTGCGCGAAGGCCCGGCGCTGGATTCACTGGCGACGCTTGAAGATGCCGCGCCGTTTGACGTGATTTTTATCGATGCGGATAAGCCGAATAACCCTTATTACCTGCAATGGGCGTTGAAATATTCTCGCCCCCGCACGCTGATTATCGGCGATAACGTGGTGCGCGATGGTGAGGTGACCAACCCCAACAGCACCGACGCCCGCGTGCAGGGCGTGCGCCGGTTTATTGAGATGATGCATAACGACCCGCGCCTGACGGTCACGGCGCTGCAAACGGTCGGGATTAAGGGGTGGGATGGGTTTACGTTGGCGTGGGTGAACGCGTAAGCCTCGGTGAAGCCCCGGGGTCGGCATACGCCTCGCCCGGGCTACAGCTAATTTGCCGCCGGGATCAGGCGACAATCTGCTCCATCGCTTGCAGGATACGTTTATCCGAAATCGGATACGGCGTACCCAACTGTTGAGCAAAGAAGCTCACGCGCAGCTCTTCAATCATCCAGCGGATTTCCTTCACATCATCATCTTCACGACGCGACGGCGGCAGCTTGTTCAACCACTGCTGCCAGGCCTGCTGGACGCTATCCACTTTCAGCATCTGCGCGCGGTCGCGATGCGGGTCAACGGCCATTTTCTCCAGACGTTTTTCAATCGCCTGCAAATAACGCAGCGTATCGCCCAGTCGACGGAAACCGTTGCCGGTAACGAAGCCACGGTATACCAGGCCGTTCATCTGCGCCTTAATGTCCGACAGCCCCAGCGCCATGGTCATGTCCACGCGGCCTTTCAGACGTTTGTTGATGTTAAACACCGCCGTCAGAATTTGCTCAACCTGTTTGGCAATCTCCACCACCGTTTCATTGAGATTAGCGCGCACCTTTTCGTGCAGCGCAGCGAAGCCCGCTTCGCTCCACACCGGCCCGCCCGCCTCGTCGATCAGCTTGTCCACGCCGCAGGAGATACAGTCGTCAATCAGGTCAAGCACCTTGCCATACGGGTTGAAGTAGAGCCCCAGTTTTGCCTTGTTCGGCAGCTTCTCGTGCAGATACTTAATCGGCGACGGAATATTCAGCAACAGTAGACGGCGCAAGCCGCGCCACATTGCCTGCTGCTGTTCCAGTTGGTTATCAAACAGCTTGATGGCCACGCTGTCACGCTCGTCCACCAGCGCCGGCCAGGCTTTCACCTTGTAATTGCCGCGCTTCTGCTCATAGCGATCCGGAAGGTCACCAAAGCTCCAGATATGCAGCCCGTTTTGCTCGATACCGTCGTCGGCGACCGCCGATAGCGTCTCCTGTACTTTTCCCTTCAGCATATCTTTCAACGCCCGAAGTGAGCGTCCTTCCTGAAGCTTCTTGTTTTTATCGTCCACCACGCGGAAGCTGATTTTCAGGTGATCGGGCACCTGATCCCACTGCCAGGCTTCTCGGTCGACGGTAACGCCGGTCATCCGCCGCAGTTCACGCTCCAGCGAATCCAGCAGAGGCAGTTCCAGCGGCGTGGCGCGGCCTAAGAAGGCTTCGGCGTAGTTCGGCGCAGGCACAAAGTTACGGCGCACCGGTTTCGGCAGCGATTTAATCAGCGCGATAATCAGCTCACGGCGCAGCCCCGGGATCTGCCACTCAAAACCGGCCTCTTCCACCTGGTTTAACAGCGGCAGCGGAATGTGCACCGTTACGCCATCGGCATCGGCTCCCGGCTCGAACTGATAGGTAAGACGCAGCTTCAGGTTGCCCTGATGCCAGAAGTTCGGGTAGTCCAGCTTGCTGACCTGCTCCGCCCCTTCTTTAATCAGCATGCTCTTTTCGAAATTGAGCAGATCCGGCGTTTCACGGCTCGCCTGCTTCCACCACTTATCAAAATGGCGCGCGGAAATCACTTCGTGGCTGATGCGCTGGTCGTAGAACTCAAACATCGTCTCGTCATCCACCAGGATATCACGGCGACGTGATTTATTTTCCAGCTCTTCAATTTCAGCGCGCAGCTTGAGGTTGTCGCGGAAGAAGGCGTGACGCGTCTGCCAGTCGCCTTCCACCAGCGCGTGGCGGATAAACAGCTCGCGGCACAGCGCCGGGTCAATCTGGCTGTAGTTAACCTTACGCGCGGCCACAATGGGCAGGCCGTAGACGGTGACTTTCTCGGTCGCCATCACCGCGCCCTGCGCCCGTTCCCAGTGCGGTTCACTGTAGGAACGTTTGATCAGATGCTGCGCCACCGGCTCTACCCATTCCGGGTCGATACGCGCGGCAATGCGCCCCCACAGGCGGCTGGTTTCGACCAGTTCGGCAACCATCGTCCATTTAGGCGGCTTCTTAAACAGCCCTGAGCCCGGGAAGATGGAGAAGCGCGCGTTACGCGCACCGGTAAATTCCTGCTTGTCGGTATCTTTCATCCCGATGTGCGACAGCAGACCGGTCAGCAGTGAAATATGAATTTCACGGTACTCCGCCGGTTCGCTGTTTACCGGAATACCCAGTTCTTTCACCACCTGGCGAAGCTGGGTGTAGATGTCCTGCCACTCACGCACGCGTAGGTAGTTAAGGAAATCGAGCTTGCACTGGCGGCGGAACTGGTTTGACGATAGCGCTTTTTGCTGCTCGCCGAGGTAGTTCCATAGGTTCACAAAGGCCATAAAATCTGACTCTTTGTCGTGGAAGCGGCGATGCTTTTCATCGGACGCCTGCTGTTTGTCCATCGGACGTTCACGCGGGTCCTGGATAGAGAGCGCCGACGTGATAATCATTGCTTCGCGCACGCAGCCGTGTTTCTGCGCTTCCAGCACCATGCGCGCCAGACGCGGGTCGACCGGCAACTGGCTGAGCTGGCGGCCCTGTGGCGTCAGCTTGTAGGCCGTTGCCTGTTCATCGGTGGTGATAGCGCCCAGCTCTTCGAGCAGGCGCACGCCGTCCTGAATATTGCGTTTATCCGGCGCTTCGACGAATGGGAACGCGGCGATGTCGCCCAAGCCCAGCGCGGTCATTTGCAGAATAACGGACGCCAGGTTGGTACGCAGGATTTCCGGGTCGGTAAACTCCGGGCGCGACAGGAAGTCATCTTCGGAATACAGACGAATACAGATACCTTCCGATACGCGACCACAGCGGCCTTTACGCTGGTTCGCGGAAGCCTGAGAAACCGGCTCGATCGGCAGACGCTGCACTTTGGTGCGATAGCTATAGCGGCTGATACGCGCCGTGCCTGGGTCAATCACATACTTGATGCCCGGTACCGTCAGCGAGGTTTCTGCCACGTTGGTGGCGAGCACGATGCGCCGTCCGCTGTGCGACTGGAAGACGCGATTCTGCTCGCTGTTCGATAAGCGGGCGTAGAGCGGCAGGATCTCGGTATGGCGCAGGTCGCGTTTGCTTAGCGCATCGGCGGTATCGCGGATTTCTCGCTCACCGCTCATAAAGATTAAGATATCGCCTGGCCCTTCCTGCCCCAATTCATCGACGGCGTCGAAAATCGCCTGTAGCTGGTCGCGCTCGGTGTCGTCCGCATCTTCAACAATCGGACGGTAACGCACATCAACCGGATAGGTGCGGCCGGACACTTCGATAATCGGCGCATTATTAAAGTGGCGCGAGAAACGTTCCGGGTCGATGGTCGCCGAGGTGATGATCACCTTGAGATCCGGGCGACGCGGCAGCAGTTCTTTCAGGTAGCCGAGCAGGAAGTCGATGTTTAGGCTACGTTCGTGCGCTTCATCGATAATGATGGTGTCGTACTGCATCAGCAGGCGGTCCTGCTGGATTTCCGCCAGTAGAATACCGTCGGTCATCAACTTGACCATGGTGTTGTCGCTGACGTGATCGCTAAAGCGAACCTTGTAGCCAATGCAGCCGCCCGGCTCGGTTTTCAGCTCTTCAGCAATACGGTTAGCCACGGTGCGCGCCGCCAGACGACGCGGCTGGGTATGGCCAATCAGCCCTTTTATGCCGCGCCCCAATTCCATGCAGATTTTCGGCAACTGGGTGGTTTTACCCGACCCGGTTTCCCCGGCGACGATCACCACCTGGTGGTCACGCACGGCGTTGAGGATGTCTTGTTTCTTCTGGCTAACCGGCAGGTTTTCCGGGTACTCAATCACCGGACGCGCCGCTTCACGCAGCACAACCTTACCGGCTGCCTGTTCAATTTCCTGCGCCATCTCCTGGTAAATGGCCTGTTGTGCTTCAGGATTTTTAACCTTCTTAACGCCGTGTAATCGGCGGGCAAAGCGCTGTTTATCCCGCAGAGTCAGCGCGTCAAGGCGCTGACTGAGCATCGCAAAGGTGATTTTTTGTCGTTCTGTCATAGTCTTATTGGGCAGCGCACTGCCGGGAAAAGCTCTCATAAAGAATCGTCATAGCATACCACACTTGCGCATTTCGAGCCTTGTTCAAAAAAACTGAATATAGGATTCGATATATTGCGCTATCTCTGTGGCAGGATTGTGAATAAAGTGTCAGCAAGCAACAGGGCATCGCCCGTCAATCAAATATAAGGAATTACCTATGAGCAAAGTATTAGTTCTGAAATCCAGCATCCTGGCAGGCTACTCTCAATCAGGTCAGCTGTCCGACTATTTTGTTGAACAGTGGCGTGAAAAGCACTCCGCTGACGAAATCACCGTCCGCGATCTGGCTGCCAATCCAATCCCGGTGCTGGATGGCGAACTGGTCGGCGCGCTGCGCCCAAGCGATTCCCCACTGACCCCACGTCAGCAAGAAGCGCTGAAGCTCTCTGACGAGCTGATTGATGAACTGCAAGCCCACGACGTCATTGTTATCGCCGCGCCGATGTATAACTTCAACATCCCAACGCAGCTGAAAAACTACTTCGACCTGATTGCCCGCGCTGGCGTAACCTTCCGTTACACTGAAAAAGGTCCAGAAGGTCTGGTCACCGGCAAACGCGCTATCGTCCTGAGCAGCCGCGGCGGCATCCATAAAGATAGCCCAACTGACCTTATCACCCCATACCTGAACGTGTTCCTGGGCTTCATCGGGATCACCGACGTGAACGTGGTCTTCGCCGAAGGTATCGCTTACGGTCCAGAAGTGGCCACCAAAGCGACCTCTGATGCAAAAGCCGCGATCGACAGCCTGGTAGCGTAATCGCCCCCAGCAATACAAAAACCCTGCTCACATGAGCAGGGTTTTCTTTTTTGTAGCCCGGCCAAGCGCAGCGCCGCCGGGACTTGCTCCGAGCCCCCAGAGTCGGCGTACCACCTCGTCTGGGCTACTTTTTGTCGTAGCGTAAATATCCCGCTATGCCACCACCGCCATCTTTCGGATGGTGAATACCGTCATGAACTTCCACGCAGGCAAAATCAAACGGCGAAACGCCCTCGAGACAAGCAACGTTAATCCCGTATTGCTGAGGATTCGAGCGCCGCTGATGGAAGGTATAAATCCCGCACACCGAACAGAAAAAATGAACAGCTTCGCCAGTATTAAAGCGATACTCCGTCAATTTATCCTGCCCGCGTAGAATCTCGATGCCGGACAACGGCGCAGAAACCGCAACCGCACCGCGCATACGGCAGTAGGAGCAGTTGCAGCGGCGGGCGGTATTGAGTCCATCGCTAAGCACGACGGTGAAAGCCACCGCGCCGCAGTGGCATTGGGCGGAACGTTTGTCGCTCATTAAGCCTCCCGTTATGCGCGAGCCGCAATGCCGTCGAGCGTAGCCAGCGCATCCTCAGGTAAGGTCAACTGACCCGCAGCCATATTCTCCTGCAGATGCGTCACTGACGAAGTACCGGGGATCAGCAGAATATTGGGCGAACGGTGCAGCAGCCAGGCCAGCGCCACCTGCATCGGCGTGGCGTTCAGCGAACTGGCGACCTCGTTCAGCGCGGAGGATTGCAGCGGTGAGAAGCCGCCCAGCGGGAAGTACGGCACATAGGCGATACCGTCGCGCGCCAGCGTATCAATCAGTTCATCATCGCGGCGGTGGGCAATGTTGTACTCATTTTGCACGCAGACAATATTGGCGATTTTGCATGCCTCGGCCACCTGCGTTGGCGTAACGTTACTGACCCCAATATGCTTGATAAGCCCCTGCTGTTGCAGCTCGGCGAGTACGCTAACGCTGGCTTCAATAGAGCCTTCACACGGAGCATGACCGTCGCCAATCATCACACGCATATTCACCACATCCAGCGCATCAAGCCCGAGATTGCGCAGGTTATCGTGCACCGCTTGCTTTAATTCCTCGGCGGAAAACGCCGGCAGCCAGCCGCCTTTATCATCACGACGGGCCCCAATTTTGGTCACGATCACCAGATCGTCGGCATAAGGATGCAGCGCTTCACGAATAATCTGGTTAGTAACGTGTGGACCGTAGAAGTCGCTGGTGTCGATATGGTTGACGCCGAGCGCCAGCGCTTCGCGTAATACGGAGATGGCGGCATGTCGGTCTTTCGGTGGACCAAATACGCCTGGGCCCGCCAGCTGCATCGCCCCGTAGCCGAGGCGATTCACGAATTGAGAACCAAGGGAAAACGTAGTGTAACGAGTCATAACGTCCTGCCTGTATCATCATGATGAATGTGACCGACAGTATAGGAACGGTTTTCCCGGTATGACTGTGCTTTTTATGCCATAAACGCAAAAAAATGCCGTTTACCGCGCTGCCGACTCTCGGCGCTGATGCCGGTTCATCAGCCAGAACACCGCCACGCCCGCCAGCACAATGCCCGGCGCGGAAGCGGCCATGACACCGACGGTGCCCGTACCCAACGCGAGCATTTTACCCGCCAGCAGCGGTCCGCTCATCGCCCCCAGACGCCCTACCGCGACGGCAGTACCGACGCCGGTGGCACGGATTTCGGTGCGATAGAACAATGGTGCCAGCGCATACAGCACGCACTGCCCGCCGGTCGCGAACATTCCGGCAACGAATCCGGCGGCAATCATGGCACCGAAAGAGCTCGCGGCCCCCAATGAAATCAACGACGCCAGCATGCCGCAATAAATCAGCAATGACATTTTGAGAGGGCTGAGTTTGTCCATCAGCGCCCCCAACATCAGGGTGCCCAAAGCGGCGCCGATTTGCAGCGCAAACATGACGCCAGAAGCCTGTGGACGGCTAAATCCCTGATCGACCAATAGCATGGGCAGCCAGTTGATCAACATGTAGACCACCAACAGCGTAAAGAAATAGCACAGCCATAAGAGCAGCGTGGCGGAAGAGGTACCGGTAGCAAAGATAGCCCGCAGCGGTGCGGGTGATTTCTGCTGCTGGCTGCTGAACGCCTGCGACTCCGGCAAACGGGACATTAATAGCGGAACCAACAGCAAAGGCACCACGCCGCCAACCCAGAAAATGGTCTGCCAGGCTTGCGTCAGGCCGCTAAACCCCATCGCCGCGGCCATTGCCGCACCAATCGGTACGCCGCAGTACATCAGGCTCACCGCCGTACCGCGAAAACGGGGGCCAGCGGCTTCAGACGTTAGGGCAATCAGGTTTGGCAGCGCCGCACCAAGCCCTGCACCCGTCATCAAACGAGCAAATACCAGCGAGTGAAAATCCCATGCCAGCGCGGTCACAATTGAAAACAGGCCAAACAGCACCATCGAACCAAGCAGGACTTTTTTGCGACCATAACGGTCGGCCAGCATTCCACCGCCAAGCGCGCCGGGCAAGAGCCCAAGGATTCCGGCGCTGAAAATCCAGCCCATCTGCATTTTATCCAGGCCAAACGCCTGGGCGATACCTACTGCCGCAATGCCCGCGGCCTGTAAATCCAGCCCTTCCATCAGGGCAACTAAAAAGCAAAGCCCGACGGTTAAAATCAGGCGGGAGTTTTTCGGTACGGAGGACACGTTGGTGACATTCGACATAGTGCGACCTTCTTGTAGAGTGCAGATGAAAAGGCGGCCGATACCTGGTCGGCCGCATTATTTTCCTTTGCCAGTTGTCCGGTCGGTACATTGCCGACCGGATCGTTATCAGGCTTATGCTTTGGCTTTCAGATCCAGCGCCACGTCAACGATCAAATCTTCCTGACCGCCCACCATGCGGCGCTTGCCGAGTTCAACCAGAATATCGACCGCGCTGAGACCATAACGCGCGGCGGCAACTTCACTGTGGCGCAGGAAGCTGGAGTAGACGCCCGCATAGCCCAGCGCCAGCGTTTCACGATCGACGCGTACCGGGCGGTCCTGTAGCGGACGCACCAGTTCGTCTGCCGCAGCCATCAGCGAGTACAGGTCGGTGCCGTGGTTCCAGCCCTGTTTGTCTGCGGCGGCGATAAAGACCTCTAGCGGGGCGTTACCGGCACCCGCCCCCATTCCAGCCAGACTGGCATCGATGCGATCGCAGCCCTCTTCCACCGCCACCAGCGAGTTGGCAACGCCCAGACTCAGGTTATGATGCGCGTGCATCCCGGTCTGGGTGTCTGGGTTCAGCACCGCTTTCAGTGCGCGGAAGCGGTCACGGATATCATTCATGTTCATCGCACCACCCGAGTCCACCACATAGATGCAGGTTGCGCCGTAGCCTTCCATCAGCTTCGCCTGCTTCGCGAGGTTTTCCGGCGTGGTCATGTGGCTCATCATCAGAAAGCCAACGGTGTCCATCCCCAGCTCACGGGCATAGGCAATGTGCTGTGCGGAAACATCCGCTTCCGTACAATGTGTGGCCACGCGCACGACGCGCGCACCGGCCTGGTAGGCGTTTTTCAGGTCATGCAGCGTTCCGATGCCCGGAATCAACAGCGTGGCGATTTTGGCGTGCTGCACAACTTCCGCCGCTGCCGCAATCCATTCCACGTCGCTGTACGCGCCAAAACCGTAGTTAAAGCTGGAGCCTTGCAGGCCGTCGCCGTGCGCCACTTCAATGGAATCCACCCGGGCGTCGTCCAGCGCTTTGGCAATCTGGCGGACGTTATCAAGGGAATACTGATGGCGGATCGCGTGCATTCCGTCACGTAAAGTCACATCAGAGATATAGAGTTTTTTACCGTTCATGCGACTTCTCCTGCCACGTTCACCCGCGTTTGGGCCATTTTTTCTGCGGTCGACATCGCCGCGGAGGTCATAATGTCGAGGTTGCCAGCATAGGCTGGCAGGTAGTGCGCCGCCCCTTCCACTTCCAGATAAACAGCCGTTTTCAGGCCGGAGAACTGACCGACGCCCGGAATATTGACCGGTTTATCCTGCGGAATGACTTCAAACTGGACTTTTTGCTTTAGGCGATAGCCCGGCACATACGCCTGTACCGCTGCGGCCATCTCTTCAATTGATGCTTCAATCTCGGTTTGTGAAGCTGCTTCGCTCAGCACGTATACCGTGTCGCGCATCATCACCGGCGGCTCGGCCGGGTTCAGAATAATAATGGCTTTGCCTTTCGCCGCGCCGCCCACCACTTCAATCGCCTGCGAGGTGGTTTCGGTGAATTCATCAATGTTGGCGCGCGTGCCGGGGCCAGCAGATTTACTGGAGATAGAGGCTATAATCTCCGCGTAGTGCACTTTTGCCACCCGAGAAACGGCGGCCACCATCGGAATCGTGGCCTGCCCGCCGCAGGTCACCATGTTAACGTTGCCCTGAGTCAGGTTTTTGTCGAGGTTGACCACCGGCACACAGTACGGGCCAATGGCCGCTGGCGTCAGGTCAATCAGACGGATGTCGGGCTTCGCCGCACGCAGCGCCGCGTCATTTTTCACATGCGCGCTCGCGCTGGTGGCATCAAAGACAATGTCGATATCGGCAAACTCTTGCATCGCCATCAGCCCTTTCACCCCTTCGTGAGTGGTGGCAACGCCGAGGCGTTTGGCGCGGGCCAGACCATCGGAATTCGGGTCAATCCCCACCATCACCGACATTTCCAGATGTTTACCGTGACGAAGAATTTTTATCATCAGGTCGGTGCCGATATTGCCTGAACCGATGATGGCGACTTTACATTTACTCATGACTGACTTCCTTCTAGCGCTGAAAACGTCGCAGATACTGAACCGATACCTTCGATAACCGCGTCAAAACGGTCGCCAGGATTGATGGCAACCATCGGCCCCAGCGCACCGGTTAACACAATATCGCCCGCCCGTAAGGGCTCGCCCAGGCTCGCCATTTTGCGTGCCAGCCAGACAGCGGCGTTCAGCGGATGTCCTAAGCATTCACTGCCGCGGCCGCTGGAGACCTCTTCCAGATTACGGGTCATTTTCATGGCGCAGTTTTTGAGATCCAACGCCGCCGGGCGCTGCGCCGGGCCGCCGACCACGTACACGCCGCAGGAGGCGTTGTCGGCCACGGTATCAACAAACTTAATCGACCAATCGCGTACGCGACTTCCCACCACTTCCAGCGCCGGAACCACCCACTCAATCGCGTTGTACAGTTCATCAAACGTGGTGTCGGCATGCGGTAAGTCGCGGTTCAGTACCAGCGCAATCTCGGCCTCAATTTTCGGCTGCAGGACGCGGGAGAACGGAATGGTTTCGTTATCGCCATAGCACATGTCGGCAAACAGCGTGCCGAAGTCCGGCTGGTCGACGCCCAACTGCTGCTGCACTTTTGGGTGGGTTAACCCCACTTTGCGACCGACAACGCGACGCCCCTGAGCCACAGCATGCTGAACGTTAATGCGCTGGATGGCATACGCCGCCTCGGCGTTTTCAAGGCCGATAACCTCACGCAACGGCTCAATCGCCTGACCATTTTTCTCCGCCTCGCGCAGAGTCTGCGCCAGCGTTTCCAGAGAGTAATTCGACATTTCGGCTCCTTACGCGCGGTCGAGGAAATTCAGCACCAGTTGGTTGAACGCATCGGCATATTCCCACTGCGCCCAATGGCCGCAGTCACGGTAGATATGCAGCTCAGAGCCGTTAATGCCCGAGAGCAGTCGCAGACCCGCATCCATCGGCACAAAACGGTCGTTACGGCCCCAGACCACCAGCGTCTGCGCTTTAATTTCGCCCAGACGTGGACCAAAATCAGGGAACTGCTTCGGATTCGCTTCCAGGCTTTTAACAAAGTTCTCAAGGTGATCGCGGCGCGACAGCATATTGTTGAGGCGTGCTTCAAACAGCGCTTCGGTCAGGTCACTGGTGTCATAAACGAAAATGCTCATCATCTTTTTGAGATTGTCGATATTGGGCTCGCGGTACAGGCCATTCAGCAGTTTGATCCCTTCTGTTGGCATTGGGGTAAACAGGCTCATACCGCCGGTACCGCCGCCCATCAATACCAGTTTCCCCACCCGTTCAGGCCAGGTCAGGGTGAACGCCACCGCCGAGTGGCCACCCATTGAGTTACCCAACAGATGGACTTTCTGAATATCCAGCTGATCGACCACGCTTTTCAGAATGCGGGCGTTCAAATCAGAGCGAGAACCGGTATTGACGATCGAATCGCTTTTCCCCCAGCCCGGGCAGTCAAGCAGCAGTACGCGGTAACCCGCCTCCACTAACGGGTCGATATTGCGGCTGAAGTTCGCCCAGCCGGTCGCACCTGGGCCGGAACCGTGCAGCAGCACAACCGTTTCGTCGCCCTGCCCGCAGTCGTTATAGTGGATACGCAGCGTCTGCCCGGCTTCTTCAACGTTGAGATAACGGCTGGTTGCCGCTTCGGTTTGTGGTTGATAGGTCATTATTCTCTCCTGCTTAATCAATTCGTTGTCGTGGCGCTCAGGGAGCCAAAGCCGGCGATCCACTCAGGGATCGGGCGATAATAGCGGCCTTCGCTGCGGTATTTACCCATCGCGGAAAGCGTGGCGAACGCGGCGGCCCAGGTTTTGACTTCGTGGGTCAATTTCCCGGCGATGGCGGAAAGTTCTTCGTTGCTGATAGCGTCCAGCTCGGCCAGGCGGCCCTGTTCAAGCAACGTCATAAACTGGTTGTCCCAGACAGGGTTCAGCGGGTGCAGCGTTTTCTGGTCTTCGACAAAGCGTTCGGCCGCTTCAATCACCCGACGCTGGCGCAGTTCGCGTTCCTCAGGCGGGAGTTGCTTACCGCTGCCCAGCAGGCGATCGCGCATATGCGCGTCCACTTTCGCCAGTTCCGGCACCGGCGGCTGATGCGATAAACCGCCGGAACCTAAAATCAGTACGCGTTTGTTGAGAGTGGACAGGAAGCGGCCCATAGCTTCACCCAGCATGCGGGTGCGCTGGAACCCCGGCAGCGGCGTCGCGACGCCGTTGATAAACACCGGCAATACCGGGACGTTATCGAGCCCGCCCAACAGCAGCTCCAGCGGTTGGGCAAAGCCGTGATCCACCTGCATGCAGTAGGAAACGGCCAGATCGATGCCGCTTTTCATGACCGAGAGCGCGCAGGCTTCCGCGAGTTCAGTCGGTACCGGTAGCACCCCAGCAGCGCTGGAAAAATCCCCGATGGACGTCGCACCAATGCCTAAACAGAACGGTGGCATCACGTCGTAGAAAAAGCCGTTGTAGTGGTCAGGGGCGTACAACACCACCAGTTCAGGGGCAAACGCGGCAATGCGCGCGCGGGCCTCGGCGATGACGCCGTTCACTTCATCCAGCACCTCCTGAGCCGGGTCGACATAGCCCACCAGCGGCGTGTGGGAGAGACAGTGGAGATAAGCATTCATCTCAGGCCACCTTTTCAACGTTAAGATCGGAAGCGGCACTCGTTAACGCCATCACGTCAGCAAGCTGGTTCAGGGTTTTGCTCAAGGTTTGCGGGATAGCGAGAGCGGCGACGAAACGGTCCGGGCGCACCACAGCAATCGAGGCATCCTCAGCGGCAAACCAGGTTTTGAAGCGGTTCTGGGTATCGCCAAGGCGGATGACGCCGTCAACATTGTCCTGCGGCGTACGAATCTGGACGTCCGGCACGACCTGAATAAAGCAGGTGCCCAGCGCGCGCCACTGCGCAATTTGACTCTCGCTCATGCCCCACAGCGGGTTACAGCCCCAGGCAATCACAGCAAACTTCGCGCCAATCACATCATCCAGCAGCACTACTTCGCCGTTTTCACGGGTCACTTTGGGCTGTATAAACATTTTGCCGACCGGGGACCGTTTCGCCGTACCGTTCATCAACAGCGCGCCTTCGCGGTACTGCGGCATCGGTTTAAAGCGCATTTCCAGGAAGTAGCGTTTCACCGGCGGGATGTAGTTGAGTAGCCAGGAGAGACCATCACGAACCGTGCCATGCCAGCGTTTGGCGGGAGCCAGCACGTTACCGGCGGTGACGGAGAGATCGATCATCGCTTTGGCATGGTCGCGGCGTTCCTGCTGATAAGTATCGAGTAATGAATCACCGGCTTTGCCCTTCACGACCATCGCCAGCTTCCATGCCAGGTTGAAGGCGTCGCGCATGCCGCTGTTGTAGCCCTGGCCTTGCCAGACCGGCATGATATGCGCGGCATCGCCCGCCAGCAGTACACGATCAATGCGGAAACGTTCGGCAATGCGCGCGTTATGGGTATAAACACGCTGGCGGATAAGTTCAACGTTATCAGGGTCTGGCAGTACCTGGCTCAGAAGACGACGCATATTGTCCGGCTCGCTCAGTTGAGCTTCGGTTTCGCCTGGCATAACCATAAATTCAAAGCGACGAACGCCGTGCGGTAATGCCGCTGAGACATACGGGCGCACCGGGTCGCAGCATAAATAGATGTGCGGGGTTGCCAGCGGATCGTTGGCAATATCAATCACAATCCACTGATTAGGCGCGGTTTTGCCTTCGAACGGCACATTCAGGGTACGGCGAATAACGCTCGCCCCGCCGTCACATGCCACCAGCCAGTCAGCCTGTACCGTTTCACGTTCCCCATCCGGCCCTTTCAGATTAATCGTGACAGTGTCACTATTTTGATTGAAGGCCTCTAGCTCACGGGAAAACAGACAGCGGACGTTCGGGAAACGGCTTAACCCCTGGTACATCACCTCATCCACCTGCGGCTGGATAAAGGCGTTGCGGCGAGACCATCCGAACTCGTCGGTCATCGGTTGAATATCCGCAAAGCAGCGGCCTTTCGGGGTCAGGAAACGCATCGCGTGCCAGGGGGTTGTGTGTGGCAGCACTTTGTCGACCAGGCCAACCGACTGCATGGTGCGCAGCGCTTCATCGTCGATACCAATGGCACGCGGATAATCTATTAATTTATCCAGCTTCTCGACCACCAGCACGTCAATGCCCATCTGCCCCATATAGTTCGCCAGCATCAGTCCCACTGGGCCCGCGCCAGCGATAGCGACCTGAACACGGTGCTGAACAGCAGGTTGAATATCCGGATTTGACGTTGTCATCTTAAATACCTCACGGCTCGAACCAGGCAATGCAGAACGATCTCACTCCGCGTTGCTTGTTAATTTAATGTGAAATTATTTTTGTAATGAGCGGAGTATATGTCCGGAAAACTGGGCTACAATCAAAACAAGCCGAAATGTGCACCTGATGCACACCGTTGTTTTAGATATAGAAAAAGCGGATAAAATGAAAAATAGCGATGCAACTGATTACAAAACGGTGCGGGGGTTAACGCGCGGGCTATTGTTACTAAATTTGTTAAATAAATTCGACGGAGGCGCGTCAATCGCGGCGCTCGCTGAGTTTAGCGGCCTGCATCGCACCACCGTCAGAAGGCTGCTGGAGACACTTCAGGAAGAAGGTTATGTCAGGCGAAGTCTGTCAGATGATAGTTTCCGCCTGACCATCAACGTCAGGCAGTTAAGTGAGGGATTTCGTGACGAACATTGGATTTCTGCACTGGCAACACCGCTGCTTGGAGAATTATTGCGCGAGGTCATTTGGCCGACGGATTTAACCACTCTCGACGTTGATGCTATGGTCGTTCGCGAAACAACCCACCGTTTTAGCCGCCTCTCTTTTCACCGTGCCATGGTCGGCCGCCGTTTACCGCTACTCTTGAC
Organism: uncultured Kluyvera sp.; assembly: GCF_902485085.1. NCBI lineage: Bacteria > Pseudomonadati > Pseudomonadota > Gammaproteobacteria > Enterobacterales > Enterobacteriaceae > Kluyvera > uncultured Kluyvera sp. The sequence goes on along the minus strand of NZ_CABTJS010000140.1, from coordinate 22,088 downwards.
GGCTTCGGGTCTGACCTGGCTGGCGTTCTCTCCCGAACAGGAGCGGCAGCCGATTATTGAGATGTTGGCGGCACGTCCCGAAACGGAATACCAACTGGCGCGTGAGCCAGAAAAGCTGCATGCCATTCTTGAAAAGACGCGCAAGAACGGCTATGGCGAAAATTTCCAGGGCTGGCAAATGGAGCAAAAAATTGCCTCTATCGCCGTTCCCGTGCGCAGCCAGGAGAGAGTGATTGGTTGCCTGAATCTGGTTTATATTGCGAAAGCCATGACCATAGAACAGGCAGCGGAAAAACACCTGGCCGCGCTACTGCGCGTCACGCGACAAATTGAAGAGCGGATGTCGGAAGAAGACATCGTCTACGAACATCTTTAGCTCAGGGCTCGTAACCAGGATGCATAGTGCCCAGGCCATTCAACGGTTGCGGTTCCCGGTTTCCCCATCGCAAAACCATGTCCACCGGTTGGATAACGGTACATCGTGACCGGCACCTGCTCGCGCAGGCAGGCCGCTTGCATGATTAGCGTATTGTGAGGATCAGACACCGGATCGTCTTCAGCCTGCACCAGGAACATCGGCGGTGTTTCTGGCGTAACATAGCGCTGAACTGACCACGCAGCGTTGGCCGCCTGTGAAGCCTCTCTTCCGAGCAGAATTTTATGCGTCGCAGTATGAGTGTACGGTTTTTCAAGCGTGATGATGGGGTAAATGAGCGCCGCACCGTCCATGGTTGCGGGATGCTTATCCAGTGCGTCTACCGCGGGATAGCTTTGGTAGTCTGGTCGCGTCGCCGCCATGCCAAGCAGATGCCCACCGGCTGAAAAGCCCAGATCGCTTACCCGCCTTTCGCGCTGTGCCACGATCCGCAGCGCCCGTTGCGCGTCCTGCAGCGCGACCAGATTGCCATCATTCCAGCCTTCACCGGGCAAGCGATAGCTCAGCAGGTACGCGGTATAACCGCGGTTTACCAGCCACAGAGCGGCGGGCCAGCCTTCCATCGCCATCTCAATTCGCTGATAACCGCCTCCTGGCGCAATCAGCACGCCACGGCCGTTAGGCGATGACGGCGTCAGTACGGTGAGCGACGGAACCGCTATCTGGCTTTGCGCCCCTTTCGCACTCACGTGCATTTTCCCCACGGGACCGCCGCCGCTAGGGGAAATCGCGGGCCATAGCGGGATCGTCTGCTGTTGATATGACGTGGCGTAGGCAAGCGTTGAACCATATCGCGCCGAGAACAGCGTGGCGGCAAAACCCAACAGAAAATGACGACGATGCATAGGCGCGTCTCAATACGTAGGTAAGGAATAGACAGTTAAGCAAAAAAGAAAGGATAGAGGATGAAGGATTTATGGCGAATTGTGACTTACCGAAGCTGTCTATCGCGAGATCGAGCAGAATTCCTAAAACAGGATAACTGGATAGGCAAACAGTACTCCTTGATTGCGACCCCTTACGGGCTGCTATAGGATTGCGGTAATCCCGAATCTCGGGAGAGGCGCAATGTTGCGGGGGCTTGATCCCCGGTGGCGATTGTTGCTGGAAAGAGAAAACCCCCGCACGTTGCTTGGTAAACCTGGCAACATAACGGGGGGCTAACTTGACCTTCGACAAGTTGAGAATAGCCGCGTACGGTTGCCATTGCAACACAGGCGGTTATATGACGTTCAGGGAAGCGTTAGTGATTGCGGTTGTGACTTCGATTATCGGGCCGATTGTGGTCGCGTTAGTCTGTCATTTCTGCAATATCTAACCTGAAGTGGGCGTCATGTGTCGCTGCAATGGCAATATGCGCCCGAACCGGGCCACCGGAGTAAAAGCTGGTGGCTCTTTTCGTTAAGGGCTTGTTATGTTCGGCGTTATCCGCAGATATTTAGGGGTAATTTTCTCAGACGGTTTGCATTTCTATACGTTATATAATCAAATACACACCGTTTATCCCCTCCTTCATAATGAGTGACTCATGTCTACATTACAACGCTTCCTGCTCGGGCTGACGCTGGCTTGCGCGAGCCTGATGGCCGCAAACCCGGCGATGGCCGACCGTACCATCACCGATCAACTGGGTCGTCAGGTTACCCTTCCGGATACCGTGAACCGCGTCGTGGTTTTGCAGCACCAGACGCTGAATCTGCTGGTCCAGTTAAATGCCGCTGACGATATTGTCGGCGTACTCAGCAGTTGGAAAAAGCAGTTAGGCCCTGAATTTGCGCGCTTTATGCCCGGAATTGAAAAGCTGCCAATGCCGGGCGATCTGACGCAGGTCAACATCGAAAGTCTGCTCGCGCTGCATCCGCAGGTGGTCTTTGTCGCGAACTATGCGCCGGAAGCGATGATCCAGCAGATTACCAATGCTGGTATTCCGGTGGTAGCGGTGTCGCTGCGTGAAGACGCTGCCGGTGAAAAGAACAAGATGAACCCGACGATGGCGGATGAAGAACACGCCTATAACGAAGGGTTGAAACAGGGTATCCGCCTGATTGGTGAAGTGGTTAATCGCGAGGCCGACGCCAGCAAACTCATCGATTACACCTTTAACGCTCGCGCGAAATTTAACGCTCCGGTTGCCGCTATTCCACAGCAGGAAAAAGTCCGCGTCTACATGGCAAATCCGGATCTGAACACCTACGGTTCGGGTAAATATACCGGTCTGATGATGGAGCATGCGGGGGCGATGAACGTTGCCGCGGCAACGGTAAAAGGCGCACGCCAGGTGTCACTGGAGCAAGTGCTGCAGTGGAACCCGCAGGTTATCTTCGTCCAGGACCGCTACCCGGAAGTGGTGAAACAGATTACCACTGACCCACAGTGGCAAGGTATTGATGCCGTCAAAAACCATCGCGTCTGGTTGATGCCGGAATACGCCAAAGCATGGGGCTACCCGATGCCGGAAGCGCTGGCGATTGGCGAGCTGTGGATGGCGAAAAAACTCTATCCAGAACGCTATAAAAACGTTGATATCGACGCACAGGCACAGGACTACTATCAACGTTTCTACCGCACCAATTGGCAGGCCAATGCACATCAGTAGTCACCCTAAAACGGTACAGGGTGGGCTGATGTTGCTCACCCTGGTGGTTGCCGTCGTTTCCCTCTGCTTTGGACAGTACGGTCTGTCGATTGGCGATGTGCTTAATCAGCTTGCGCATCCGCATCATGACGCCGATATTGCGCATCAGATTGTCTGGTCCGTCCGCCTGCCGCGCATACTAATGGCCCTGTTGGCCGGCGGTGCGCTCGGCCTGTGCGGCGCGACCCTGCAGGGCGTGTTTCAGAACCCCCTGGTCGACCCGCACATTATTGGCGTCACTTCCGGTTCCGCTTTTGGCGGCACGCTGGCGATTCTGCTCGGTTTCAGCATGCCGATGATGATGGGTTCTACCTTCTTCTTCGGCCTCCTCGCCCTAACGCTGGTCTATCTGCTTGCCGCGCTTCAGGGGAGAGAAAGCACGCTGGTGCTTATCCTCGCCGGGATCATTCTCAGCGGGTTCTTCGCGGCGCTGGTCAGCCTGATGCAATACATGGCCGATACCGAGGAGGTATTGCCCAATATCGTTTTCTGGCTGCTTGGCAGTTTTGCCACCGCCAATTGGACCAAAGTACTGCTGCTCGTCATTCCCGTCGCCGTGGCGGCACTGGTGCTCTACAAGCTGCGCTGGCGCATTAACCTGCTGTCGCTTGATGACAAAGATGCGCGCGCGCTCGGCGTGCGTGTAACCGCGCTTCGTCGCGGCGTACTGCTATGCTGTGCGCTGCTGGTTGCCGATCAGGTCGCGGTGAGCGGCAGCATTGCCTGGGTGGGTTTAGTCATTCCACATCTGGCCAGGATGCTGTCGGGCGCCGATCATCGTCGCCTGCTGCCCTGTGCGTTCTGGATGGGAGCGAGCTTTATGATTCTGGTTGACGATCTGGCGCGCACGCTCACCGCCGCTGAAATTCCGATTGGGATCATCACCGCACTGGTCGGCGCACCGCTCTTTACCGTGATGCTGGTACGCGCCAGCCGAAAAGGACTGCTCAAATGACCCCAACGCTTTCGCTTTCCCGGTTGGAATATGGGCATAAAACGCCGCTGTTTGCGCCGCTCAGCCTGCACTGTGAGCCGGGTGATATCTGGGCCATTTTAGGCGCTAACGGCCGTGGGAAAAGTACGCTGCTGGATACTATCACCAGCGTGTTACCTACGCTCGGAGGCGATATTACCGTCACGGGTGGCGTGGGGATTGTGCCGCAGTCCTTTCGCCCGGCTTTTGCCTGGCGAGTACGCGAGGTGGTGTTGATGGGCCGTGCCCGGCATATCGCCCTCTTCGCGCAACCGCAGGAGGAGGATGAACAGCAGGTGATGGCGGCGCTAGCGCTGCTGAATATCACCACGCTTGCCGATACGCTGTTCAGTAACCTGTCGGGTGGCCAGCAGCAGCTGGTAATGATTGCTCGCGCGCTGGTCAGCGCCAGTCAGAATATTTTATTAGACGAGCCCTGTTCAGCGCTGGACCTGGGCAACCAGCAGACGGTGCTGCAGCTTATCAGCGACCTGGCACACGTGCAGTCACGCACGGTGATGTTTACCACCCACGACCCGACTCATGCGCTGCAGGTCGCCAGCCATACGCTGCTGCTGTTGCCCGATAGTCAATGGCTGGCGGGCCCTACCGCAGAGGTGGTTTCAGAAGCCAACCTGCAGCGCGCGTATGGCGTTACGGTACGTAAGCTGCAGCTTGAAGATTATCCAGCCGCCGTCGTCACACCGCTGTTTAGTCTTCGTCGCTAGCCAACATAAAGCCCGCATCGCGCAGGCAGCGCAGCCCCTCTTCTGCGAGGATAAACTGGTAGAACTGCTGCGCGGCCGGGCTTTCCTCTAACATCGCCATGTAATAGTCACAGCGAATATTCCACGGTTCCGGGATGGCCACGCTGCGCACATCTTCCTGCTCACCCATCGCCGTGGCGTAATGTGCATAGCCGATAAACAGGTCCGCCTTCCCTTCACGAATCAGCCAACTGCTTGCCATTTCGCCCGCAGGTACCGTCAGCGAATCGCGTCCGCCAACCAGTGGCATCGCACGCTCCTTGAGGGATTCGCCAAGGCCGGGAAAACCGGCTTCAAGTTGCTCAAACAGTTGCCAGGTATAGTCGCCTGAAGGGTCGCAAAGCGGCGTTGACGTACCCAGACGCAGCGTACTGTCGCTTAACAGCTCTAGCCAGGTTTTACCCGCCGTTTGCGGGGAGTGTCTGACCGTCAAAATTAAACGGTTACGCGCGAAAATCCGCAGGCCGTGCGCCAGCCCCGCGTCGCACAGCACCTTAGGATGGTGGCGGTTAGCGGAAGCGAATAGCGAGCACGCCTCGCCCTTCTCTATGCGCTCGCGCAGCAGCCCCGCCGGGCCAAAAACAATCTCAACCGGGGTCCCGGTTTTGGCCATGAACTGTGACTGGAGAGGAATAAAGGCGCGGCGAAGGCTGCCTGCCGCCAGCAGCGTGAGCGTGGAGTTCATATAGGATACGCAAAAGTCCGGATAACATAACCGTTATGTTACCCGGGCTATTACGCTACTGACTAGCGCTTTAGTAACGAATTTGCGCCAGCTGCTGCAGCTGCTCCGGCGTGGCTACCGGTAGATGGAAGAAATCCAGATAGGCCGGGATCATTTCAAACAGCATGTCAGTGCCGCGCTGTACCGGGCATCCCCGCGCGATAGCGGCCTGTAGAAACGGCGTGTACTCCTGCTTCATCACCACTTCGCCAACAAAGGTACCGGGAGCAATTCGGTCCATGTCCATCGGCAACGGGTCGCCGGGAGACATGCCGAGCGGCGTGGCATTCACGACCAAATCGTGACCCTGTGGGTCGCAGGACATCACCGTCAGCTTAAGCTGCGGATAATGTGCCTGAAGGCGATGTGCCAGCGCCCTGGCCGTGCTTTCGCGCGTATCATAAAGCGTCAGAGCATTGACACCCGCCGCGGCAAGCGAGGCGGCAATAGCCGACCCCACGCCGCCGCAGCCCGTCACCAGCGCACGCGCACCGGTCGTGCGGAAGCCTTTACGTTGAATCCCGCGAACAAAACCATCGCCATCGAACATATCACCGGTCAGCGTGCCATCAGCTTCCCGCCGAATGGCGTTGCACGCGCCTGCAATTTCCGCGGTGGGACTCAGGCGGTCGACCAGCGCACAGGTGGCAACCTTATGCGGCATTGTCACCAGCGCACCGGCAATATTTGTCAGTGAAAAGAGCGTTGGGATAAGCGCCGCATAGTCTTCTGGCTTTACGCCCATCGGAACCACTTTGACATCGACGTCCTGATTCTCAAACCAGGGGTTGTAGATCATCGGTGCTTTAAAACTTTCGGTCGGGTACCCCAGATGAGCAATTAACCGCGTATGCCCACTAATTTGCATGACGACTCTCCTGCTCCGGCAGATCCAGCTCGATACGCTTCACGTCGCCGAGGATAAACAGATAGGCCACCACCCCGAGAAGCGCCGCCCCGCCGATGTAAATCAACGCGTAGAAGAAGCTACCGAATGCGGCGACGATAAAACCAATCACCAGCGGCGTGAGGATCCCCGCCAGATTAGCGCAGAAGTTGAACAAACCGCCGGTCAAACCACCCAGCCCTTTTGGCGCCATATCGGAGATCAGAGTCCAGCCCAGCCCCACCATTCCCTGCCCGAAGAAGGCGAAGGACATCACCATGATGACCGCCGTATCGCTGGTCAGCCAGTTAGCGCTGATAATGCAGCTTGCCATTAACAGGCCAGCAATAATCGGCAGCTTACGCCCGAGGTTGGCGTTTCCGGTCGCTTTGAGCAGCTTGTCAGATACCCAACCGCCGAACATGACGCCGCCCGCAGCGGCCAGGAATGGCATGATGGCGAAGAAGCCCACCTTAATCCACGGCATGTGACGTTCTGTCGCCAGATAGGTCGGGAACCAGGTAAGGAAGAAGACCAGCACGGTATTACCTGCAAACTGACCGATGCTGGCCCCCACAATCTGACGTTTGCGCAACAGTTGACGCACCAACGGCCAGCTAAACACTTTGCGCTGTTCCGCGCCGGTCGTCATGCCGCCGCCCGCAGTAATATAGTCGCGCTCCTGGTCGCTCAGACGCACGTCTTCATGCGGTTCCCGGTAGTTGCGCCACCAGATCAACGCAAACACAATCCCTACCACCCCCACGGTGATAAACAGCGTACGCCAGCCGAAGCCATCCATAATCCAGAACAGTAGCGGCGCGAAGCACGCTAAGCCCAGATATTCCCCGACGGTATAGACCGCCGTCGCTTTGGCACGCTCGTGTTGAGGGAACCAGGCGCTCACCACGCGGCTATTGACCGGGAAGCACGGCGCTTCGCTGATCCCAAGACCAAAACGACACAACAACAACGACTTGAGCCCAACGGCAAACCCGTGGAACAGCGTAAACAGAGACCAGAAGCCCAGCGCCAGAAAATAGGTCACCTTATTGCCAAAACGGTCGAGAAACATACCTCCGGGAATCTGCGCCAGCGCGTAGGTCCAGGCAAAGGCGGAGAAAACAATCCCCATCACCGCCGCGCCGATACCCAGCTCTTGGGTCAGTTGCGGTGCGGCAATGCCGAGCACGGTGCGGTCAAGATAGTTAATCATTGTCCCGACGGCCAGCAGCGCCAGAATGCCGATGCGCCGCCGGGTACGGGGGACCGCGTTAACCGCCTCAGCGGTAGCCACGCGATTATGGCCAAGTGAGTTCATAGTGTTTACCTGTCGTTGTTGAGTGCAGATGAATGTTATTTTTATGGTCTATCGTGTGACGCTAGCGTACCAGGTGGTTCAATTCAGTGCGCTAGCGGTATTGCATAGCCGAGAGACGAACGGCAGCATTGACCGCGCCATACTGCGTATAGCCGTTGCGTCTTTCGGTTAATTCAAAAAAGAAGCGTCCTTCGCTGAAAGGCCAGGTGTAGCGATGTAAAAATTCGCCGCCCGTGGCATCGCGGTCGTACAGTATTTGCTGGCGCTGCATGAGGGTAACCTGCTCCGGGCCGCCAAAACGCGCCAGCAGATCGTCATAGTAGTTTGCCGGTACGGGCAAAGAGAGCGAGTCCGCCAACGGCTGTTTGTCCAGTAGCCCCGGCAGGTCATGGCAGGCAAACGCGGCATGCTGGAGCCCTGCGCCCTGATAACAGGCAACGGAGCGAGCAATCTGCGTGGCCCGGCTTTGCGAGATATTCAGCGCGAGGCGAATGTTACCCTGCGGGCTTTGCACCGCCAGGCTGCGCACCAGACCGTAGGGGTCTGGCATCGTCTGTTCATGTTCAAGGGTAAAGCCTAATACCGCCCGGCAGAACATCACCCAGTTATCCCGGCTGTCGGCTTCCATCCCTAATGCCAGATGATCAATCCCCAGCAACGCCCCCTGCGTCGCGTCATCGGTCAGGTTAAAGTCCTGGCGGTAAATATCCTGGTGTCCTTCAACCAGATAGATAAGGCTGCCATCCGGCGCGCATACCGCAGGAATAGCGCTCTCATTTGGCCCCACCTCGCCTTGCCATGTCGCGTAACCAAAAGCTTTTGCCCGCGCCACAATCGGTGCGCTTGCGCTCACCCGTAGCGCCATTGCGCACAGAGATACGCCGTGACGCTGATAGAAATGATCCGCCCAGCTATGCGGTTGATAGTTGATTATCACTCTCGCACCGCCGTTGCTCCACAGCGCCACCTGTTTTGAACGGTGCATACCCGCAAGCGTAAAGCCCATGCCGCTGAGCATGGCGCTCAGTTTTTTTGCTTCTGCGGGGCTTGCGGCAAATTCAATAAACTCGGTGCCTTGATAGGTCGGTAGATTGGCGGACTGGAACAAGTCAGCGTCGGTATCGCCAAGCGCGTTGCGCGTCTGTTCTTCTAGCCATAGCAGAGAACGATAGCCATCTTTGGCCGTTGCGCCGTTCGGCGAGGCACGGAAACCGTCATTAAAGATCTCCAGCGACCACGGCCCGCGATAGCCTAAGCGAGTAAGCTCACGCGTAAACTCCACCAGCGGTAGCTCGCCCTGGCCTGGGAAGCAGCGGAAATGGCGGCTCCATTCGAGGACGTCCATTTTCATCAGCGGCGCATCGGCCAGCTGCAGGAAGGTAATTTTATCGACCGGGACTTCATGCAGGCGGCTGAGAGAGTCACCGAGCGACAGAATATGGAAGCTATCGAGAACAATACCGAGCGCCGGGCTATCCACCGCTTTTACTCTTTCCCACGCCTGATACCAATGGTTGACGTGCGTGCCCCAGGCTAACGCTTCATAGCCAATGCGGATATTTTCCTGCTCAGCAAGCGTCGCTAATGCGCGCAGATCGGCTATCTGGAGTTCGACATCAGCGGAACAGTCCGCCTGAACGTTACTGCACAGCAATAACGTGTCGCAGCCCAGTTCATGCATCAGCGCAAACTTGCGTTTAGCGCGTTCGAGGTTTGCCGCAAATTGTGCGCGAGTACCGCCTTCAAAATCACGAAACGGCTGAAATAAAGTGATTTTAAGCCCCAGATCGTCGGCCATGCTACGGACATCCGCAGGCGTACCGGTATAATAGAGCAAATCATTTTCGAAGATCTCAACACCCTGATAGCCTGCCGCTGCAATTGCGCTCAGTTTTTCAGGCAGGGTTCCAGAAATAGACACGGTAGCAATTGAACGCAACATAGTTTCACCAGGCTTTTACGGTAACGGTGGGATGAATATGAATCATTTGGTTCGTAGACGCCAGATTTGGTTGCCAAATTGTGATCATTGTGTGTATTTTTTGTGCCCTTGGAAAAGTTAACAGGAGTTGTTATGTCCGCCATTGCTCAAGATGAAGCCCAGTCGCTCAAGAACCGTATCTTCACCGCTGCAATTACCGTGTTTGCTGAGCATGGGCTGGCGGGGGCCAGAATGGAACAGATTGCCGGGGAAGCGCAAACCACCAAGCGTATGGTGGTTTACTACTTTAAAACCAAAGAGCAACTGTACCAGGCGGTTCTTCAATATGTCTATTCGCGTATCCGTGAAACGGAGCAGCAGTTAGGGCTGGAGAATCAACCACCGGTCGAAGCGCTGGTGCAACTGGTGAAGTGGAGCGTGCGTTACCACGCCGAGCATGCGGATTTTATGCGGATTATCTGTATGGAGAACATGCAGCGCGGGAAATGGCTGCTGGCATCAGGCGACCTGAAACGACTCAACAAAAGCGCCCTTTCGCTGCTTGAGCACATTCTTCATCGCGGTCAGGTGCAGGGCATTTTCCAGCCTGAAATTGAAGCCCGTGACGTCCACCGTCTCATTAGTAGCTTCAGCTTTTATCAGGTTTCCAACTTTTATAGCTTCAATAGCCTTTATCTGGACGGTCCACTTCCAGACATTGATGATGAAGCGCTCATTACCCACCACAGCGAGCTGGCAGTAAAAGCTATCCTGCGCTTCGTCATCGCCTGATGATGATTTTTTTAGGCGTTGTTACTGCCCTGAAAGCGCAGTTACCACCTTTTCCATCGCTTCGCGCGTCAGCTCGGAGCGCTGAATTTTGCTATTAGCCAGCGCGGTACGGACGACGCCAGCAATCACGATATGTTTCGGTTCCTGGCCTAAATCGCGCATTTCCAGCACCACTTTGCCCACCACGCGGCACATTTCTTGGTATAAAACGTCGTCTTTTGCCTGATTTCCCATCATTTACGCTCGCTAATTTCCATTAATAATCAAATCATTATTGATTCTATTGCCGGATAAAGCAAATCAACGATACCGCAAACAACGGCTCTGGCGACGTTGTTGCGCATCTTTACTGTTACGCTTTCACAAATAATTCGTTTTTATTTTGTTAATTAGCCTAATTTGATTTTGAAACGGCGTTTTTATTTTCTTTTTGCAACATTCCATCGTATAATCTGCGGCGTTTCTTTCTTGAATGGTTTCAGCTCATTGAACTGCATTAATAAACGATTAAAACATCGCCTATTTAACTATGCTGAACCTCTAGCACACTTTCCTCTGCACGCTTTTTTTATGTCACCTATCCTTATGGCGTGGCATCGCAACTTTCGTAATACAGGTTTAACTCCGTGGCCGTGCGCGCATGGAGCGAGAATTCAAAATCCCAATCCTTCTCAATCTCAACTTAAAGACTAAGACTGTCATGAAAAAGACCAAAATTGTTTGTACCATCGGACCGAAAACCGAATCTGAAGAGATGTTAGGCAAAATGCTTGACGCTGGCATGAACGTAATGCGTCTGAACTTCTCCCACGGCGACTATGCTGAACACGGTCAGCGCATCAAGAACCTGCGCAACGTGCTGAGCAAAACCGGTAAGAAAGCCGCTATCCTGCTGGATACCAAAGGCCCAGAAATCCGCACCATCAAGCTGGAAGGTGGCAACGACGTTTCCCTGAAAGCTGGCCAGACCTTCACTTTCACCACCGACAAATCCGTTATCGGTAACAACGAAATCGTTGCTGTCACCTACGAAGGCTTCACCACTGACCTGACCGTGGGCAACACCGTACTGGTAGACGATGGTCTGATCGGTATGGAAGTGACCGCTATCGAAGGTAACAAGGTTATCTGTAAAGTGCTGAACAACGGTGACCTGGGCGAAAACAAAGGCGTTAACCTGCCTGGCGTTTCTATCGCACTGCCAGCACTGGCTGAGAAAGACAAACAAGACCTGATCTTTGGTTGCGAGCAAGGCGTTGACTTCGTTGCGGCTTCCTTTATCCGTAAACGTTCTGACGTTGTTGAAATCCGCGAGCACCTGAAGGCGCACGGCGGCGAAAACATCCAGATCATCTCCAAAATCGAAAACCAGGAAGGCCTGAACAACTTCGACGAAATCCTCGAAGCTTCTGACGGCATCATGGTTGCTCGTGGCGACATGGGCGTTGAGATCCCTGTAGAAGAAGTTATCTTCGCGCAGAAAATGATCATCGAGAAATGTATCCGTGCACGTAAAGTCGTTATCACTGCGACCCAGATGCTGGATTCCATGATCAAAAACCCACGCCCTACCCGCGCAGAAGCAGGCGACGTAGCGAACGCCATCCTCGACGGCACCGATGCAGTCATGCTGTCCGGCGAATCCGCTAAAGGTAAATACCCGCTGGAAGCTGTGACTATCATGGCAACCATCTGCGAACGTACCGACCGCGTTATGACCAGCCGTCTGGACTTCAACAACGACAGCCGTAAACTGCGCATCACTGAAGCAGTGTGCCGTGGCGCCGTTGAAACTGCTGAAAAACTGGACGCACCGCTGATCGTGGTTGCTACCCAGGGCGGTAAATCTGCACGTGCTATCCGTAAATACTTCCCAGATGCCACCATTCTGGCACTGACCACCAACGAAACGACCGCGCGTCAGCTGGTGCTGAGCAAAGGCGTTATCGCTCAGGTTGTCAAAGAAATCAACTCTACCGATGATTTCTACCGTCTGGGTAAAGAAGTCGCTGTAGAAAGCGGTCTGGCTCAGAAAGGTGACGTTGTTGTCATGGTTTCTGGCGCGCTGGTTCCAAGCGGAACCACCAACACTGCGTCCGTACACGTACTGTAATAATCTACATACTTATTATAGTTTGCTTAAAAAAGCGCCCTCAGGGCGCTTTTTTTATACACTCAGATAACTGGGCTCAATAAAAAATCAAATAGGCTGTCACTATTTAAACTCGGATTATCTAAGATGAATCCGATGGAAGTTCCCTGTTTTCACACACTTTTTCGCTGCAAAACCCCAAAGTCGATGCTTCTTTGAGCGAACGATCAAAAATAAGGGAAAACGCATAAAAAAATATTCTCAATATAAAAAAGTTTGTGTAATACTTGTAACGCTACATGGAGATTAACTCAATCTAGAGGGTATTTATAATGAATCGTACTAAACTGGTACTGGGCGCGGTAATCCTGGGTTCTACTCTGCTGGCAGGTTGCTCCAGCAATGCTAAAATCGATCAGCTTTCTTCTGACGTTCAGACTCTGAACGCTAAAGTTGACCAGCTGAGCAACGACGTGAACGCAATGCGTTCCGACGTTCAGGCTGCTAAAGACGACGCAGCTCGTGCTAACCAGCGTCTGGACAACCAGGCTCACTCTTACCGTAAGTAAGAGTTCTGGTAATAAAAATGGCGCACATTGTGCGCCATTTTTTTTGCCTGCGATTTGCCCCGCTCTACTGCGTTACCTTCCCTGATGACGTTTCTGCGCCAACCGTTTCATTCCGCGCACTGTTCTGCACCGACAGCACCGGCTCAGCCGCAGAAGCCGTTCCTTTCCCCGTAGAGATAATCACCGGATAACCGGCACGACGCGACAGCGTTTTCTTCACCTGATCTTCGCTCACGCTCGCCTGCTGAACGAATTGCTTAAAGCCAGGGGATAACGTCATCTTCATGGTTTGCGTGTCCTGTGCTTCGTTCTGCGACAGTGGACGATGCACTTCCAGATAGCGAGAGCCATCCGGCTCTACAGCATATTTAACCGGTTCGTTGATAACCCTGACCGGCGTTCCGCTGCGCACCTGGGCAAACAGCGCTTTGATGTCTGGCGCGTTCATGCGTATACAGCCCGAGCTGACGCGCAGTCCGACGCTGTCCGGCGCGTTAGTACCGTGAATAAGATATTCACCGTTGCCGTACGCCAGGCGCAGCGCAAAGAGCCCCAGCGGGTTACCGGGCCCTGCGGGAACCACTGCTGGCAGCGTGACGCCACGCTCCAGTGAACGCGCACGGATACCCGCCGTGGGTGTCCAGGTTGGGTTTGGAATTTTCTGCCCAACTCGCGTGGTCATTTCCGGCGTTTCCAGCCCCTGAAGACCTATACCAATAGGATAAACCTGTACCTGCTGCTCTCCCGGCGGGAAGTAATAGAGGCGCAGTTCAGCGAGATTCACCACAATGCCTTCGCGCGGCACATCCGGCAGCAGCATTTGCGACGGGATAGTCACGACGGTTCCAGGTCTTGGCACTGGTGCAATCGTGTTGTTGGCTTCGAGGATCAGCATCGCCGCAGTATCAAAGCGTCGGGCGATGGCCTGTAGATTCTTATCACCGTCCTGAACAGTGTAGGTTTGGTTCTGGCCGATTAAACGACTGTTGGCAGGGGGTAACGGGTAGTCAACGGCCCAGGCGCTAGAAATGGCGCTGAGGGCTCCTAAAATGCTGAGTGCTAAGAGGGACGCGCGCTTCATATCTGGATTCCTTATTCATATTCACTGACAACGTGCCAGAAAGCTGAACCACCAGCGTGGCGGGCTCAGACCCGCCTTTCGTAACAGAATGAAAGCTGTCTATTTGATATTAGCTAAAACTCGCTGCTTGCGTACGAATTGCCCGAATCATCGCTTCCAGCCCCTGGGAGCGTGAGGGAGTCAGGTGCTGCGCCAGCGCCAACTGTTCAAACCAGGGGCGAACATCGAAGGCCTGAACGTCGGCGGCGGTCATTCCATCGTAAAGGATAAACACCACGGCAATCAAGCCTTTAACAATAGCGGCATCGCTATCGCCCTGTAGCGTGATTCTTCCCAGCTCATCACGCCCCATTACTATCCACACCTGGCTTTGACAGCCCTGAATGATATGCTCCGGGCTGTGCTGTTCCGCGCTGAGCGGCGCCAGGCGCTGGCCCAGTTCGATGATATAGAGGTACTTTTCTTCCCAGTTTGCGCAGCGCTGGAAGTTGCGCAGCAGTTTGTCTTTATCCGGTAAAGCCGCCATTGTTGCTCCCTGTTAACCCAGTAAACGACTAATGCGCTGTAATCCTGCGACCAGTCTGTCGACCTCTTCTACGGTGTTGTACATCGCCAGCGAGGCACGGCACATTGCAGGAACCTGATAAAACGCCATCAGCGGCATCGCACAGTGGTGTCCGGTACGCACGGCGATACCGTAATTGTCGAGAAAACTGCCCACGTCATAAGCATGATGTTTGCCGAGATTAAAGGCTATCACCCCACGACGCTCAGCGGGACCGTAAAGATGCAGATCAGGCACGGTGGCCAGCGCGTCCAACGCATAACGCATCAGCGTCTGTTCATATTCATCAATCGCCGTCAGCCCCAATCCGTTCACGTAATCCAACGCCGCCCCCAGCCCGATAATACCGCCAGTATTAGGCGTACCCGCTTCGAAGCGCCAGGGCGCTTTGGTCCAGGTAGTACCTTCGGTCAGGCTGACGGTAGCTATCATTGAACCGCCCCCTTCCCACGGTGGCATTTCCTGAAGAATCTCGGCTTTGACGTACAGTACGCCAATCCCGGTCGGGCCATAAAGCTTATGACCGGAGAAGGCATAGAAGTCGCAGTCAAGCGTCTGCACATCAACCGGCAGATGCATCACCGCCTGCGCCCCGTCCACCAGCACCTTCGCACCGTGGCGATGTGCCAGAGTAATCAGGGCCGGCAGCGGATTCTCTGTGCCCAATACGTTAGAGACCTGCGTGACCGCCAGCAGCCGGGTACGTTCGTCAAACAATGCCTCTACGGCATCAAGCTGCAGCGTACCGTCAGGGGTAAGAGGAATAACCCGCAGCTCCGCCCCGCTGCGCGCGCAGAGCATCTGCCAGGGTACGATATTGGCGTGATGCTCCATAGCGGTGATCACGATATTGTCACCCGCTTTGACGTTACTGTTCCCCCAGCTATTCGCCACCAGGTTAATCGCTTCGGTGGTGCCGCGCACAAACACAATCTCTTCGGCGCTGGCGGCATGGAGGAAGTGCGCCACTTTGTGACGTACGTCTTCCATGCGCTGCGTGGCTTCAGCGCTTAGCGTGTGGATCCCGCGGTGAACGGCGGCATAGCCGTGACGATAAAAGGTGGCTTCGGCGTTGATCACCTGCTCCGGTTTTTGCGCGCTGGCGGCCGAGTCGAGATAAACCAGCGGCTGACCGTGAACCTCACGAGCCAGCACCGGAAAGTCACCACGAACCTGTTGTACGGAAAAAGTCATTGTTTACCTCCTGCCAGACGCAGCCCAATACGCGTCAGCACATACTGCTTAAGCGGCTCAAGGGCAATGGCATCGGTCAGCCCAGCGGCAAACGCATAGAGGATGATTCTTTTCGCTTCCTCTAATGCGACCCCGCGTGAGCGTAAGTAAAAGAGCTGTTCGTCGTCGATACGGCCTACGGTGGCACCGTGGCTGCACTTCACGTCATCCGCGTAGATTTCCAGCTGCGGTTTGGTATCCACTTCCGCCAGACGGCCAAGCAGCAGGTTGTTGTTAGTCATCTGCCCGTCGGTTTTGATCGCGTGCGGTGCTACGGTAATCACACCGTTAAACACCGCCCGGCCCTTATCGTTAACGATGGTTTTATGCAGCTGACGGCTGTTGCAGTAGCCCTGATTGTGCTCAAGCCAGGTGCGGGTATCGCATACCTCGTTACCCACCGGCATCGATAGGCTGTTCACCCGAAGGGTGCTGTTTTCACCGTTTAGCTGCGTGCTGGTGTGATGGCGCGTGACCGCCGCGCCCAGCAGGAAGCTGTGGCTGAAGGCCGAGGCGTCGCGTCCCAGGCGAAGATCGTTATGGGCAAAGTGGTAACTCAGGGCGTTTTCAACGTTTAGCTTAAAATGATGAAGCTGCGCATTGTCCGCCACCTCCGCGGTCAACCTTGCACCGGTAAAATGGCGCGCTGCATTCAGACTAACGTACTGTTCAATCACCGTCGCCTGCGCCCCTTCCGCCAGCCGCAGGTGATGGCGATAGTGCACGGTGTTCATCTCATCAGAATCAAGTCCACGAGTAATATGCAGCAGCAGCAGCGGTTTTGCCGGATGTTGGTTACGCGCCACCTGAATATGGGTCACGCTGGTCGCCAGCCCTTCGGTCAGGTGGAGAAAGACTTCGCCGTGAACCGCTTCCGGCAGCGACTGACGCAGGTTATCGATCGTTACCTCAAATCCGCTCACCGATAAATCGTCGCTCAGACGGGCATCGAACTGCCCATCAACAAATACCAGACGGTAAGCATCCAACGCCACCGCGTGGGCATCACGCTCTTCTTCGGTTAGCGCGGGCAGTGCCGGAGCAACGAAAGTGCTGGCAAGCAGTTTATCCAACGAGGTGTATTTCCAGTCTTCATCCTTACGTGTCGGCAAACCCAGCTTTTGTACTTGCTGGAGGTGCTGCTGTGCCTGAGGCGAAACGTTGCCGCCCCGCGACTGGAACAGCGCCTGCCACTGTTGCAGCGCGCTACTGTTGTTCGCTAAGCCAGCCATAGCCCTGCTCCTCCAGTTGTTTCACCAGACGGAAGTCGCCGGATTTAACAATTCGCCCCTGATAGAGCACGTGCACCACGTCAGGCTTGATGTAATCCAGAATGCGCTGGTAGTGGGTGACGATGATAAACGCCCGCTTGCCGTCGCGCAGTGAGTTCACCCCGTCGGCGACGATTTTCAGGGCATCGATATCCAGCCCGGAGTCCGTTTCATCAAGGATACAGAGTTCCGGTTCCAGCACCGCCATCTGTAGAATATCGTTGCGCTTTTTCTCCCCGCCGGAAAAACCGACGTTGACCGAGCGGGTCAGGAGATCCGCAGGCATCTTCAACAGATCGATTTTATCTTCCATCAGATCCTGGAAATCAAAACGATCGAGCGGCTCCTGGCCCCGGTGCGCACGGACCGAGTTCAGCGCGGTTTGCAGGAAGAACTGATTGCTGACGCCCGGGATCTCAACCGGATACTGGAAGGCCATGAAAATGCCCTCTCCCGCGCGCTCTTCAGGTGACAGCGCCAGCAGGTCATTTCCTTTAAAGCTGACGGAACCACCGGTGACGGTGTAATCTTCACGGCCAGCCAGCGTCGCGGAGAGCGTACTTTTCCCCGAACCGTTCGGCCCCATAATGGCGTGCACCTCACCCGGACGCACGTTCAGGTTAACGCCGCGCAAAATCGCTTTATCGTCAACCGAGACCGCTAATTCTTTGATATTCAACATATCGTTTCCCTTAATCCTTAACCGACGCTGTGCTCAAGGCTGATAGCCAGCAATTTTTGCGCTTCCACGGCGAATTCCAGCGGCAGCTCCGAGAAAACATCTTTACAGAAACCGTTCACAATCATTGAGATAGCGTCATCTTCGCTAATTCCTCGCTGCAAACAGTAAAACAGCTGATCTTCCCCGATACGTGAGGTTGTGGCTTCATGTTCCAGCTGCGCGCTGTTGTTACGGCACTCAACGTACGGGAAGGTATGCGCGCCGCAGTCAGGCCCAATCAGCATGGAGTCGCACTGGGTATAGTTACGCGCATTGGTCGCCGTCGGCATGATTTTCACCAGCCCGCGATAGCTGTTCTGGCTATGCCCGGCAGAGATCCCCTTCGAGATAATGGTCGAACGGGTGTTCTTACCAATGTGGATCATTTTGGTGCCGGTATCGGCCTGCTGATGACCGCTGGTCAACGCCACCGAGAAAAACTCACCAACCGAGTTATCACCACGCAGGATGCAGCTTGGGTATTTCCAGGTGATCGCCGAGCCGGTTTCCGACTGCGTCCACGACATCTTGCTGTTTTCCCCTTCACACAGCGCACGCTTGGTGACAAAGTTGAGGATCCCCCCGCTGTTGTTGTCACCGGGGAACCAGTTTTGCACGGTGGAGTATTTCACCTCGGCATCTTTATGGATGATCACCTCAACAACCGCCGCGTGCAGCTGGTAGCTGTCGCGTACTGGGGCGGAACAGCCTTCGATATAGCTGACGTAGCTGCCTTCATCGGCAATCAGAATCGTCCGTTCAAACTGACCCGTTTTTTCGGCGTTGATGCGGAAATAGGTCGACAACTCCATCGGGCAGCGCACCCCTTTCGGGATGTAGATAAAGGTGCCGTCCGAGGCCACCGCCGCATTCAGCGCGGCGAAGAAGTTATCGTTTTCGGGCACGACAGTACCGAGGTAGCGCTGGACTAGCTCAGGATGATCGTGGATCGCTTCGCCGAAGGAACAGAATATGATCCCCTGCTCGCCTAGCTTTTCGCGATAGGTAGTGGCGACCGAGACAGAGTCGAAAATGGCGTCCACCGCCACCTCTTTGCCTTCGCGTACCGGAACGCCGAGCTGGTTGAAGGCCGCTTCAACTTCATCGGTCAAAAAGCTGCTGGCCCCGGTTTGCTGCTGCGAACCGGGCTCGGAAGCGCAGGTATCATCGCAGTTACCGCAGGACGGCGCGGAGTAATAGCTGTAGTCCTGATAGTTCAGCGATTGATAGTGGGCTTTCAGCCAATGCGGCTCTTCCATCTGAGTCCAGGCATGGTACGCCTTCAGGCGAAATTCGAGCATCCACTCGGGTTCATTGCGCCGGGCCGAGATGGCTCTCACCACCTCTTCGTTGATGCCTTTCGCCAGTTCGTCGGTCTGTAGTTGGGTAAAAAACCCTTCTTTATAGTTCAGCGGGCCACCGGCCCAGGTCTGGACATCGTCACTTGCATCAGTATTGCGCGTCATTATGTACCGCCTATACCCCGAAGCTTTCGCCGCAGCCACATTCGTTCTGCGCCTTCGGGTTATGATATTTAAACAGCTGGTTCAGGCCTTCCCGCACGTAATCCACTTCCGTGCCGTCAATAAACGGCATCGCGCTTAAAGGCACCCACAGCTTCGCGCCGTCGGCTTCGAACAGCAGATCGTCTTTATCCGGCTCGTTGACCGCGTCCAGCACATAGCCGAAACCCGCACAGCCGGTCTGCTTCACTCCGAGTCGAACGCCCTGAATACCGGGCTGTTGTTTTACCAGCTCACGGATATGCGCCGCCGCAGACGGAGTCAGCGTAATACCACGCCAGCTGACGTCGTTCGGATCGAAAGTTCCTGAATGCAAATCCATAGGTCTACCTCATCAGTGGAGCTACAAAGGGATAACGCTATGTTAGTGATAATGATTATCACTTCAACCCGCGCCGCGTGGGGGTATTCGCGGTTTTCCCTTTATAAATGCCTTTTTATAAGCATAGACCCTGCGACAAACGCCGAATGAGATAGATTTATTTTTACAGTGCTTTGAAAAATAATGGATTTATTGAGGATGATAGGTGGGTTGGCGAGATGAGCTAAAGATGCATAGCCAATGCCTATTTATTAAATCGGTTTTTCGACTTTCTGTGAATCAGGCACTTAGAGCATTATCAACGGGTTAGCAAACCACTGTCAGGACATGTAGGAGGCTTTTAGCGCCCCAACTACGCCCCGGCAAAAATCCCAATACCTTTTGGTCAAGGAAAATGCCAATAAACAAAGTAAAATCAACATGCTAAATGTTCCTTACTGCCCTACCACTCGGTCGAAAACGACGTCCTATCTATACGCAGAAGGCTTGCCATACCTCCAGGTGTAGGTGGCTATGATGCTGCAGAAACGTCTGCCAACCGTGGCCTTCTATTCGTCCACATCAACTTGCCGAATCTCAAAAATATAGATTGCATGAAAGCAGCATTTTTATAACCCAGTTTTTTCAGTATCGTCGCACGGTGTTGATAGATTGTTTTCGCCGCTTTGTCCGTCATAAAAGCGATTTGGGCAATAGAGAAGCCCTTAGCAAGATAGTTAAGGATAAGGGCTTCAGTTGGTGAAAGCCGTACGTAGTATGCAATCCCTTCCATCGACCGCTCTGTCGCCGCAGCTCGCAAAACCTGTGAGAAGCAGTCGCGACTCTTATTAATATTGATAACACGGTCACCAGCAGCCCAAAGAGGATATACCATTCCCGTATCGTGACCTGTCAGCCATACTATCCGATCAATGCAGTTCGAATAAATAAAAGAGATGAAGTTATCACTTTTACCCTCAAGAAGAATATTGCCGTCTACAAATATCATTTTCTGTTGATTAAAGTCGATGCGTTCATCTATATAGTGGAATACATCAAAGTCTTTAAGAGAAAGTTTTATCCCCTGGTAAAGCCAATAGTTATTCGTGTACACAACTATTAGATTGCTTTTTGTGCTGGTGAACGCTGGATTTATTTTATTATCCTCAATTAAAGTGCGCTAAAATTTGCCAGTATCTTCCTGATGTAACCTAACGTTCTCCGGTCTTCACCTTTCTCGTAAATTCGACGACTTCACGCACAAATGCAACATCAACGAGATAGCCGTTGTTTTCTACCCGCATAAACAGATCATCTGACACATTGAACCCACCCAGGATGACTTTCAATTCTCTCATAACCAACCACAGACGTTGACTCGAAGAACTCAACCCATATTTGTCCCAGATATTTATTAGCAACTCCTGATCGGTAATTATTTTACTACCTGACTTTAGCAATAAATATTCAAGCAAGCGTGCTTTGGTTGTTCTGAGTGGAATACTTTTCTCACTGCCATCTAAAGAAATCAAGGTTTTATTTTCTACGGAATAATAAAGTCTATTATCAATTCTATATCCAAGAAGCTTAATATTATTATCCACCGCCACCCCGTGTGTTATATTCTCGTTTTCAAGATTACCGAGGCGCAATAAGAGTTACAATTACATTTTCAAACGCAAAACAATCAATACAAAACACTACAAAGAAGTACAACTAAAGACATTAAATTTGTTAAAATTTATATTCTTAGATAATTAATCCATTTCATAGTAGAGGATACCGCTTATGGGGTACTCAAAGAAAGGCTTAGAATTAAATATGTGGTCTTCGATTTTTTTCATTAAAATTGATGTAGATCAATTTTAATGATGCGAGTAATACATGAGATTATTGATCGTGTACATTTATTCATCAGTTTATTTACACCTGTTTTTTTCAACCCTTCATCTATTCGCATCCATTTCTACTACTCATCAAAGAGTCTCTTGATCGTTTTTCAACCGTGTAGACAAATCAGCAACGCGCGGTAAATCATCGTGAACATAGACACCTGAAAACTTAATCAATAGAAATATTTCGTTTAGCGATAACGCTCTTTCGAGCTGATAAGCTCCTGCGCAAAGACACACCATCACTGAACATATTGCAACCATTGAGATTGACCTGCTCCCCGTTGATTAGTACACCCCGATGTTAGTAATGTCTTCATAAGCCACATGAGGACATCCCCATGAAGAAGCGTTTTTCCGACGAACAGATCATCAGTATTCTCCG